>NZ_JALPKQ010000039.1:0-52689 GCF_051383655.1 Geodermatophilus sp. CPCC 205761 | reverse complement strand
CTCTCCGAGCCATGAGGGCTCAGCTTCGGAGTCACGCACTTACACAGCAGACCTGACACGCCCGAGGGACAGGATCCGGACCCGGGGAGAACCGATTCCCGACTTCCTACTCAGCCCATTCGGGCGTGGCAATACCGGAACCTGCGAAATACCAAGATCCTTGTCCGCGGACGAAGCCACGACCGGCGCGGATCACGTGCCTGGGCAGCACGAATGGCGACTCGCCACGTTCGCGACGGTGCCGTCGGGACGGCCCATTCGCGATCAAGCCGTCCCTTTCCCTTTGTGTCCCGCAGCGACGCGGACGTCGGCATCGCGTGGGACCGCCGTGGACCAGTTGCTAGCACCCGGCCGTCACGGCGGCGTCACCGCAACCCAGGCGTCCGGAGCAACGTCAGGCGTTCTCCCGGCGGAACGTGGCGGTGCCCCACCAGACCGCGGCGGCGAACAGCGCCAACGCCCACAGGGTGCCCCACAGCAGTCCGGACGAGGTGAAGTCGCCGAGGAAGGAGCTCCGGACGGCGTCGACCACGTGCCGGATCGGCATTAAGCCGCTGGCCTGCTCCAGCCACACCGGACCGATCGTCATCGGCAGCAGGATCCCCGACAGCAGCAGCACCGGCATCATCACCATGTTGATCACCGGCGCCATGACCTCCTCGCTCTTGGTGGTCAGCGCCAGCGCGTTGGACGCCGCGGCGCAGGCGCCACCGATGAGCAGGGTGAGCAGGGTGCCCAGGACGATGCCCTGGATCGGCGCGTCCATCCCCAGCGCGTAGCCCAGGGCGATGAGGATCAGCGCCTGGACGAGCAGCTGCAGCAGGTCGCGGCCCAGCCGCCCGACCAGCAGCGCCGTCCGGCTGGCCGGGGTGACGCGTTCGGCCTCGATGACGCCCTCGCGCCACTCCCCGATGAGGCTGAACCCGGCGAAGAAGGCGCCGAAGATGCCGAGCTGCACGAGCATCCCGGGCACGAAGAAGGTGTAGGCGTTCGTCGCGCCGAACCGTTCGACCAGCGGCGTCAGCAGCGGACCGAACAGCAGCAGGTACAGCACCGGCTGGATCGCCCCGATGATCACCCAGGCCGGGTTGCGCAGGTTCATCCGGAGCTGGCGCCGGAAGACGATGCGGGACTCGCGCAGGAAGGTCGTCACCGCTGGGCTCCTTCGGCGGCGGCGGGCACGGTCTCGGTGCCGTCCGCGGGCGCCCCGCCGGCGTCTGCTGTGGCGGCGGTGGCTGCGGCCTCGGCGTCGCGCAGGGACCGTCCGGTCAGCGCCAGGAACACGTCGTCCAGGGTCGGCCGGTGCACCTCGATCGAGTCCAGCTCGATCGCGGAGTGGTCCAGCTCGCGCAGCAGCCCCGGCACCATGCGCCCGGCGCGGCGCACCCGCCCGCGGATGTGCCGGTCGTCCACCTCGACGTCGGCGTGCCCGTCGGTGAGGGCGGCGAGCTTGCGGACCGCCTCCGGCACGTCGGCCCGGTCCACCACCTCCAGGTCGACCAGGTCGCCGGCGACCTGTGCCTTGAGGTCGTCGGCGGTGTCGGCGGCGACGATCCGGCCACGGTCGATGATCAGGATCCGGTCGGCCAGCGCGTCGGCCTCGTCCAGGTAGTGGGTGGTGAGGAACACCGTCGCACCGCGCCGGTGCCGCAGGTCGCGGATGTGCTCCCACAGGTTCGCCCGCGCCTGGGGGTCCAGGCCGGTGGTCGGCTCGTCGAGGAACATCAGCGTCGGCTCGTGGATCAGCCCCATGACGATGTCCAGCCGGCGCTTCTGGCCGCCGGACATGTTCTTCGGCATCCGGGTCCACAGCCCCTCCAGGTGCAGCTGCTGGAACAGCTGCCGGGCCCGCTCCTCGACCACCGCCCGGGGCAACCCGTAGAGCATCCCGTGGTCCACGACCTCATCGCCGGCGCGAGCGCCGCTGAACGCCCCGCCGGCCTGTGAGACGTAGCCGATGCTGCGGCGGACCTGCACCGACTCCGTGACGACGTCGAAGCCGGCCACCGTCGCGGTGCCGGCGGTGGGCCTCAGCAGCGTCGTCAGCATCCGCAGCGTGGTGGTCTTGCCGGCCCCGTTGGGCCCGAGGAACGCGACGATCTCCCCCTCGGCGACGTCGAGGTCGACGCCGTCGACGGCCCGGACCTCGGTCCTGACCCGGCCCTGACGAGTCGTGAAGGTCTGCACCAGACCCCGTGCACGGATCACGCGCTGCCCCTCCCCTGCCCGTCGACCGCGGCACCGGTCGCGGCTCGAACCGGATCCATGCTCGGCCCCCGTCGGAAAACGGGTCAACGGCATTCCACGCATGCAGACCCCGGCGCCGGCCGGAAGTCATCGGGCCGCAGCCCGGTCCCCAGATACGGCGCCCCACGGGTGTTCCGCCCGCGCTCCGGACCGCCGATACCGAAGGCATGCGCACCAGCCACGTCGCCACCGCCCTCGCTGCCTTCACCGCCGGACTCACCGCTGCCGCGGCCCTGCGCCGGCGGGCTGACCGTCGCCGCGCCGCGACCCCGCTCCCCGTCACCGAGGGGACCGTCACCCCGCGGACCGTCACCGCCGAGGCCGTCGCCGCTCCGGCGGTGCCGACCCGTGACGCCGTCGTCCTGCCCTTCCTCCGGCTGGCCGCGCCCGCGCCGGTCGCCCCGGCGGCCGCCCCGGCTCGCTGCGGGGACACCGGCGGCCGGACCAAGGCCGGCGCGCCGTGCGCGGCCCGGGCCTCGTCCGGCGGCCGGTGCCACCACCACCCGCTGGCGGCCTGAGCCCTGACTAGGCCCCGGAGGTCGGCGCCCCGGCGACGACCTCCGGGCGCCGGTGGGTCGGCGGCCGCCAGCCGGTCGTGTCCCGCCGTGCCATGACCGGCCCGGTGGGCGCGACGGTCTCCCGCACCGGGGCGCCGCGGCCGGGGCGCAGGTCGGCCGGGTCCACGGCGATCGACGTGAAGACGCCGTCGACGACGCCGGGCGCCAGCTCGGGCCGGACCGCGCGGATGTTCGGCCCGATGGAGTCGACGAGGCAGACGCACGGCGTGCTGGCCGGCGAGCCCAGGTAGAAGCGGGACGAGGCGCCGGCCATCGGGGCCCACGGCACACCCATCACGCGCAGCAGCCGCAGGACGCGGTCGTCGAGGATGGTGACCAGGCCCTCGGCGCCGCAGAGCTGCGAGTGGCGCAGCAGGCCGTGGCAGAGCGCGAGGGTGACCTCGGCGCCGGCCGCGCCGCTGCGGAACCGCCGGTCCACGGCCAGGCTCGCCACGTCCCAGACCGGTCGCCCGGCCAGGCCCGCCGTCCGGAGGCTGTCCGGCACGTCGAGGTGCCAGGGCTCGCCCGCGACGTCGGTCAGCGTCTTCACCTCGCCGGTGGCGTCCGGGACGATGAGCCGGGCAGCACCCAGAGCCATCCCGTCCGCGTCGTCGAGCACCACGAGGAAGCGGGACCGGTCGCGGTAGGCGCCGTACTCCTGCTCCATGACCTCCGGCGTGTTGCCGAACGCCTGCAGGAAGACCCGGGCCTCGACGTCCCGCGCGGCGGCCCGCTCGGCCGGGGAGTCCGCGACCAGCAGCCGGAGGGCCATCTCAGAAGGACTTCGCGACGATGGTGCCCGCGGACAGGAACTCGCGGGTGAAGGACACGGCGGTCTCCACGTCGAACGCCTTGCAGGTGTAGATGTCGACCGAGAAGAACAGCCGCGGCTGCTCCCACGCGTAGAAGTGGGCGCCCGACGTCTCCCAGTGGATCCAGCCGGCCCAGCCGTACAGGTCGGAGCGGTGCGTCACCGGCTCGAGCAGCTGCACCATCTCGACCTCGCGGGACAGCGCGGAGAGGTAGTGCCGGATCTGGCTGTCCGTGACGGGACGGGCCGGGACGCCCTCGATGACCAGCCGCTGACGGTGGATCTCGGGCGCGAGGTCGCGCCAGTCGTCGGGCCCACCGCGGTGGGACGGGCGGTCGGCGCCCCGGACGAGGCGCGGACGCAGGAGTTCGGTGGCTGGTGAGGACGGCGTCATGACCTCAGCGTGCATGGACGACCGCGGAGAGCACGGGAGTGACGCGCGTGTCGCGTGGTGGAGATGTGACGAACGCCGGCCCGCGCTGTGGCACGACCGGCGCTCCTGCGCGGCCGTCGGCCGGCGCCTCAGTTCGCGGTGGCACCCCGGCTGAGCTGCGGAACCAGCGCCTCGTCGACGAGGCCGGAGTCGGCGGCCACCAGCCAGGCGAGGAAGTCGTCGACCGGCATGGGGTGAGCGATCGCATATCCCTGGGCGACGTCGCAGCCGAGCCGGGCGAGCACGACGCTCGTCGCGAGCGTCTCCACCCCCTCCGCCACCAGGCTCAGCCCGAGGTCGTGGGCGAGGGCGACGGTGTGCTGCACGATCGCCGCGGCGCGCGGGTCGCGGTCGACGTCGGCGGTGAGACTCCGGTCGAGCTTGAGCTCGTCGGCGGGCAGGTGCCGCACGTAGGCCAGCGAGCTGTACCCGGTGCCGAAGTCGTCGATCGACGTCCGGACGCCGAGCCGGCGCAGGTCGGCCAGGACGGCGCGGCCCCGCTCGGGATCGGCCATGAGGGTGTCCTCGACCAGCTCCAAGGTCAGCGCCTGCGCCGGCAGGTCGTGCCTGCGCAGCGCGGCGGCGACCTTGTCGGGCAGGTCGAGGTCGGTGACGTTGGCCGCGGAGAGGTTCACCGAGACGGGCACCTCGTGCTCGCGCCACCAGCGGCGGGTCGCCGCGAGGGCCAGCTCGAGCACCGTGTCGGTCAGCGGCCGCAGCAGCCCGGCCTGCTCCGCCGCGGGCAGCAGCTCGGCGGGCGAGAGCAGTCCGCGGGTGGGGTGGTGCCAGCGGACCAGCGCCTCGGCGCCCACGACCCCGCCGTCGCGCAGGTCCACCTGCGGCTGCAGGAAGACCACCAGCTCGTCACCGGTCAGGGCGGTCCGCAGCTCCTCCATGGTGCGCAGCCGGTCGCCGCCGCCCGTCCCCGTCACGGGGTCGGGGACGTAGACGTGCACGCCCTCGCGGGCGCTCTTCGCGGTGTACATCGCGATGTCGGCGCAGTGCAGCAGTTCCTGCACGCTGGCCGCAGGGGCGGGGGTGGTCGCGACGCCGATGCTGACGCCGACGTGCAGCCGGACCCCCTCCACCGTGAACGGCTGCAGCAGCAGCTGACGCAGCCGCTCCGCGAGCAGCCGGGCGGCGTCGGCGTCGGTCGCGGGCAGCAGGACGGCGAACTCGTCGCCACCGAGTCGGGCGAGGACGTCGTCGGCGCGCAGGGCGAGGCGCAGGCGGGGACCCACCTGGCGCAGCAGGTCGTCGCCGGCTCCGTGCCCGAGGCTGTCGTTGACCTCCTTGAACCCGTCGAGGTCGAGCAGCAGCAGGGCCGCGGGCCGAGCGGGCGTGGCCGTGGCGACGAACCGCTTCGCCCGCTCGAGCAGCGCGCGGCGGTTGGCCAGGCCGGTGAGCTCGTCGGTCCGGGCCTCCTGCTTGATCTGGTGGTAGCCGCGGACCTCGCGGAAGGTCACCGCGATGCGGGCGATGCCGGCCAGCACGCAGGCGACGGCCAGCCAGGCGGAGACGGCGGGCATCGGATGGGTCCAGCCGGAGCTGAGGACGAACAGGCTGGCCACGATGCAGGCGAGCGGCACGGCCAGCAGCCGCCACCCGATGCGGGAGCGGCCGCCCGCGTCGACCGGCGGCGGGCGGTGACGCGCACCGGTCGCGGCCGTCGCGGCCAGGACGATGCAGGCCAGCCAGCCGAGCTCCAGCGGGCCGCCGTCGACGTACCGGTCCTGGACCTTGAGCACGAACAGGATGAAGTCCGAGGCGCACATGAAGCACAGCCCCAGGGCCACCGTGAGCAGCGTGCGGTCGAGCCGCACCCCGAGGATGGAGCCGACCGCGACGAGGACGGCGATGAGCACCACGCTCGTCATCGGGCCCACCATCTCGATGGCGGCCACCGCCTCCCGGCCGGGGCCGGGGTAGAGGTAGGGACCGAGCACGAACGCCACACCGGCGGACAGGGTGCCGAGGGCGCTGATGACGCCGTCCAGCCACATGCTGGGGTGGAAGCGGGGCACCCGGGCCCGGATCAGCCCGACGACGTGCACGTAGAGGGTCAGGTAACCGAGGAGCGAGATCGCGTCGGCCAGCGGGGAGGACGGTCCGTTGCCCTCGACCCCGGCGGCGAGCACGCGCAGGGCGTTGCCGACCGCGCTCAGCGCCAGGGCGACGCCGAGACCCATCCAGGCGACGCGCTCGATCCGCACCCGGACCCCCGCGGCGAAGCACGCTCCGGCGGCGGCCAGGTAGGGCAGGTTGAACAGGACGACGTCGTACGCCCGGTCCCACGCGACGCCGTCGGGCCGGTCTCCGACCCCGGTGGCGAACAGCAGCGCGAGGCCGATCGTCAGACACAGGGCAGGGGCGGGCCGACGCGCGGCCGGCGGTTGCCCGTGCTCTCTCATGCTTCCGGGATCGGCCACACACCACTCCGACCGAACCCGAACCGCGCCCGTCCCCCCTGAACGGGTGAGACCAGGGTGGGGAGGATTCAGCCGGTCGGCCCGGGCCCGGGGTCGGGCTCGGGCTCGGGCTCGGGCTCGGGCTCGTCGAGGAACGCGGTGAGCACGGCGCACAGCCAGTCCCAGCGGTCGAGCAGGCCGCGGCCCTCCGGCATGTAGTGCGTGGTGCCGGGGACCACCGCCAGCCGGGCGCGGGACAGGCCGGCCAGATCGCCCATGGCGCCGCCACCGCGCAGCCGGTAGAGCTCGACGGCGTGCTCGAGGCGGATCGCGTCGGCGTCCCCGACCACGATCATCGTCGGCGCGGGGATCGCCCGGATCGCCTCGGGTGGCCAGGAGAACGGCGTCATGTCCAGCGTCTTGAGCTTGTCGACCAGGATCGGGAAGCGGTCGGGGTCCGGCGCGATCTCCCGGTAGCCCGCCTCGATCGGTGTCCCGGCGAACACCTCCGGGCTGATGCTCGGGATCATGTCGAGGAGCTCGCGCTGCATCCCGTCGCTGGTGTAGGACGCCGACATCACCACCAGCCGGCGGACCACCTCCGGGGAACGGACGCCGAGCTGCAGCGCCACTCCCCCGCCCATGCTGTAGCCGACGACGTCGGCCGGCGCGAGGCCCAGGTGGCCGAGCAGCGCGGCCGCGTCGTCGGCGAGCCCCTCGTAGGTGATGGGGCGGTCGGCGTCCGTCGTCCGCCCGTGGCCCTGCAGGTCGCAGACGACGACCTGCCGGGTCTCGGCGAGAGCGGGCAGCAGTGGTCCGAACGTGCCCGTCGACATGTAGGCGCCGTGCAGGAGGAGCACCGGGACGGCATCGGGACCGGCCGCCTCGCCGTGGATCTCGTAGTACATCTCCAGCCCGTTGAGCGGGGCGTACCCGGTCGTCGGGGCGGTACCGGTCGCGGGAGGGATCACGTCGGCCTCCGATCCTCGTCGGGCACGGCGATCGTGCCGCGCCCGGCTGCGGCGGGGGAAGACCGGAACCCCGTCACCGCGGCGCGCGCCGGACTCAGCCGCCGTCGGTGCCCGGCCCGGTGGCGCTCGTCGTGCGCGCCGACGGTGACGTCCGCCTGCGGCATCAGCACCCTGTCCTCTCCGCTGCCGGACCGGTCAGTCCAGCAGGGCGGGCAGGCCCAGCCGCTCGAACAGCCCCGTCTCGAGGTCGAGGAAGCTCGAGATGTGCGCGATCCGCCCCGCCCGCACCTCGAGCACGTGCAGAGCCCACGGCTCGCGACCACCTCCCTCGCGGAGCCGGTACTGGGCGAAGGCGGGCAGGCCGTTGGCGTGCGTCGGCAGCACCCGGGAACCGCGGCACTTCGAGCCGGGGCCGAGCATCCAGGTGCCGATGTCGCCCGCCCCGCGCAGCCACATCTCGAACGGCGGCATGTGCTGCGTGGCGTCCTCGTGCAGCAGCTTGACGAACGCGTCGATGTCGTAGCGCTCGAAGGCGTCGACGTAGCGGTCGAGCAGGTCGCGGGCGTCGTCGTCCAGCGGCCGGGGGTCCAGCTCGCCGCCGACGGCGGCGAGCGTGGCCCGGGCGCGCTGCAACGCGCTGTTGACCGAGGCGACGGTCGTGTCGAGCAGCTGCGCCACCTCGTCGGCCTTCCAGCGGAGGACGTCGCGCAGCAGCAGGACCGCCCGCTGCCGCGGCGGCAGGTGCTGCAGGGCCGCGACGAAGGCCAGCCGGATCGACTCCCGCTGCACCGCCTGCTCGGCGGGGTCGGCGTTCTCGGGGACGACCTGCCGGTCGAGGATGGGCTCGACCCACGCCGTGCCCGGCCGCCGTGAGGAGAGCGAGGCCTCGACCGGCTGCCACGGCGAGCCGGAGAGGTCCATCGGCAGGGCCCGGCGCTGCCGCCCGGACAGCTGGTCGAGGCAGACGTTGGTGGCGATCCGGTACAGCCACGAGCGCAGCGCCGATCGGCCCTCGAAGTCGGCCAGCCCGCGCCAGGCCCGGACCATCGTCTCCTGCACCGCGTCGTCGGCGTCGAACGCCGACCCGAGCATGCGGTAGCAGTAGCCGGTCAGCTCACGCCGGTGCTCCAGCAGGCGGGGATCGAGCTCTGCGCTGACGGCTGTCACGGTGGGGCCTCCTCGTCTCGACGGCCGCGCCAGCTCACCACAGGGGACCGACACAACGGGAGGGGTCGCGCCCTACTGGTAGCTGATCAGCTGCGGACGCGGGCTGACCTGCACGATCGTCTCCTCCGGGGTGAGCATCGGGGCGTCCTCGTCGTAGAAGTTCTTCCACCCCCACCAGACCGCGTCCGGTGTCGTCTGGCGCAGCGTCCGCCAGGTCGCCTGCTTGTCGCCCTGCCCGCCCTGCCCGTCCGCGTGCACCATCACCGCCAGCTCGTCGCGGGAGGTGTCCAGCCGTTCGCGCTCGGGGATCATCCGCACCTGGAACTGGTGCAGCACCAGCAGCTTCTGCGGCAGCTCGTTGGCGCGGGTCAGGTCGGCCAGCCAGGCGACGACCTGGTTGACCTCGTCGATCGAGACCGACCCGATCTGACTGAGGTGCACCTGGCCGGACGCCAGCCGCCACTCCGGGTCCAGCGCCAGGCCGACGTGCGGCAGCTCCAGCAGCGAGCGGTACTGCTCGGCCTGCGCGACGAAGTCGGTGCGCCCGGGCTGCAGGTCGATGACGACGTAGATCCCGGCCTCCCCCGCCGCCTCGACCCACGGGCGCAGCTGCTCGGCGGGGACCTCGGTGGAGTAGTTGCCGTCGGGCCCGGCGAACTCCGAGGCCACCGTGGCGATGATCTCGAACGCCGGGACGACGGTCGCGTCGGTCACCAGCGGCTCGTACGGCGCCGCGTGCGCGCGGGCCCGCTCGACCGACGCCGCCGCGTCCTGCTCGCCGAGGACGCCGAGGGCGCCGCTGCCCGGGTGCCCGTAGAGGGCGACGAGGAAGTGCCCCGGGAAGAGCAGCTGGCCACCGCCGGGCAGCTGCCGGCCGGTGGCCGCGGTGGCCAGCTTCCACTCCAGCCCGTCCACCCCGGTGTACTCCGGGCCGAGCGTGACGACGGCGTCCGGCGGCTCCTCGCCGAGCAGGCCGACCAGGTCCGCGTCACCGCGCGGGTCGGGGGTGGCGGTGACGTGCACCCGCGCCCCCGCGGCCCGGGCCGTCGCGATGCCGGCGAGGGTGGCCGCGCCGCCGGTGGCCACCACCAGGGTCCCGTCGAGCGGCTCGGCGCGCTCCACCTCGGGCAGCTGCTCGACGTCACCGGCCGGCGGCGCGTCGTCCCCGCTCAGCAGCGCGACCGGCTGCTCCGGGTCCAGCTCCGCCACGGCGGCGGGCCCGCCGCCGTCCTCCACCTGCCGGGTCTCGCCGAGGTCCAGGCCGGTGGCCGCCGCGACCGCCTCGGCCGCGGCGGGCACCGCGACCACCGCGGCCGAGGCGGTGGCGCCGGATGCCGCGGTGCCCTCGGCCTCCCCGACCGCGAGGACGGTCGTCGTCCCCAGCCGCTCCAGCTCGGCGGCCAGCGCATCGGCGTCGCCGCCCCCCGCCGGCTCCAGCAGCAACGGGACCCCGAGGCCGGCCGCGGCCGACGCGCCCAGCAGGGTGCCGGCGGTGTCCCCGTCGCGGGCGACGACGGCGACCTCGGCGGTGTCGAACAGCGCCCGGCTGGTCGAGGCGGCCGCCGCAACCGGGTCCTCGTCGGCCACGAGGGTGAGCCGGGCGTCGGGCACCGAGGTGACCGCCCCCGCCGACCCGCGCGTGGCCTCCTCGTCGGTGATCGAGGCGCACCCACCGGCCAGCAGGACCACCACCAGGGCGAACGGCACCGTCGGAGCGCGCACGGCTCCCCTCCCCCGCCGGGCACGCTGTCGCGCGGTCCGCGACGACGTCGGCGGGCCCGGTCCCCGGGACCCTAACGGGCGGGGTGCTGGACACCGGCCCCGCTGCGCCGGGAGCATCCGGGCCGAGATGAGCACCGCACGCTTGTCGGGCCAGCCCGACACCCGATCGACCGGCTGGCGGGATGGGGTCCGACCCCGCCCCCGGCCAGGCTCGACGGCATGACCGACATCGCCGTCCTGCCGACCGTGACCACGCCCCCGCCGCCGCCCGCCGGACCCCGGCGGGCGCTGCTCCGGCAGCTGGGCGTGGACACCGCCTACTCCTTCGTCTCCTTCCCGGTCGCCATCGCCGCCTTCGTGCTCGTGGTCACCGGCCTCGCGGTCGGGGCCGGGCTCCTGGTGATCTGGGTCGGCGTCGCCGTCCTCGCCGCCACGCTGCTGGCCGCCCGCGGGCCGGCCGCGGTGGAGCGGAGCTGGCTGCCCCTGGTCCTCGGCCGGCCGGTGCCGCACCCGGCCTACGCCCGCGCCGACGGCGGCCGGCTGCGCCGGCTCACCACGCCGCTGCGCGACCCGCAGTGCTGGCTCGACGCGCTGCACGCCGTGCTCCGGTTCCCGTTCGCGATCCTGTCCTTCGTCGTCGCGGTGACCTTCTGGGCCGGCGCGCTGGGTGGGCTCACCTACGGGCTGTGGGACTGGGCGCTGCCGGACGGCCGGGACAACGAGGACCTGCTCGAGCTGATGGGCTTCGACACGGGGACGGGCGCGCGGATCGCCTTCTCCACCCTCATCGGGCTGGTCTTCGCGGTGCTGCTGCCCTTCGCCGTCCGCGGGACGGCGCTGCTGCAGGCCCAGCTGGGCCGGGCGCTGCTCACCTCACGGGCCGCCACGCAGGCCGAGTTCGGGCGGCTCGCGCAGGGCCGCGACGCCGCGGTCGCGGCCGAGGCGGTGGCGCTCCGGCGGCTGGAGCGCGACATCCACGACGGCCCGCAGCAGCACCTGGTGCGCCTCGGCATGGACCTCTCCCGCGTGCAGCGGCAGCTCGAGCGCGACCCCGCCGCGGCGCGGGCCACCCTCGGCGAGGCGGCCGGCCTGGCGAAGGAGGCCCTGGAGGAGCTGCGCGCGCTCTCCCGCGGCATCGCCCCGCCGGTGCTCGCCGACCGCGGGCTGGCCGCCGCCCTGGCCGCCGTCGCCGCCCGCTCGCCCGTGCCGGTCGAGCTCTCCGTCGACCTGCCTCAGCCGCGGCTGGCCCCGGCCGTGGAGAACACCGCGTACTTCGTCGTCAGCGAGGCGCTGGCCAACGTGGCCAAGCACAGCGGCGCGACGACCTGCCAGGTGGTGGTCGTGATGGCCGGCCCGGCGCTGCGGGTGGTCGTCGAGGACGACGGCACCGGCGGCGCCGTCCTGGCCCCGGGACACGGCCTGGCCGGACTGGCCGACCGGCTCCTGGCGGTGGACGGCGTCCTCACCGTCGACAGCCCGCGCGGCGGCCCGACCCGGCTCGTGGCGGAGCTGCCGTGCAGGTCGTGATCGCCGACGACTCGGTGCTGCTCCGGGAGGGTCTCGTCCGGCTGCTCGAGGACGAGGGCTGCGAGGTGGTGGCGGCCGTCGGCGACGGCCCGTCGCTGGTCCGGGCGGTGGTCGAGCACCGCCCGGACGTCGCGGTGGTCGACGTCCGGATGCCGCCCACGCACACCGACGAGGGGCTGCGGGCGGCGGTCGAGGCCCGCGCCGCCGCGCCGGGGACGGCGGTGCTCGTGCTCTCCCAGTACGTCGAGGTCGCCTACGCCGACGAGTTGCTGGCCGACGGCCGGGGCGGGGTGGGCTACCTGCTCAAGGACCGGGTCACCGACCTCGACTCGTTCCTCACCGCGCTCACCGACGTCGTGGGCGGCGGCACCGTGCTCGACCCCCAGGTGGTCGCCCAGCTGTTCGCCCGCCGCCGGGGCGACGATCCGGTCCGCCGGCTCACCCCGCGCGAGCGGGAGGTGCTCGGGTTGATCGCCGAGGGGCACTCGAACGGCGCGATCGCACGGCGGCTGGTGGTCACCGAGGGCGCCGTCGAGAAGCACACCCAGCGGATCTTCGCGAAGCTCGGCCTCACCCAGGACGAGGACCAGCACCGCCGCGTGATGGCGACCCTCGCCTACCTGCGCGGCTGAGAGAGGACCCCTGGGGCCCCGCGGGGGCCCGGCTCAGGGCTCACCCGGCGGCGGCCGTCCGGCGGCGTCGTAGGCGGCGCGCAGCCGCGCCGGCGCCCGGAGCCGCCACGCCTCGGTGAGCAGCTCGGCCAGCTCCCCCGGGTCGGCCGCGGCCAGGTCGACCACGACCATCGTGGAGTTCCGGTAGTGGTGCGGCACCGAGAAGACCCCGGGCCGCTCGGCCGCCAGGGCCCGGTTCTCGCCCTCGGCCAGCCGGACCGCCACCCAGCTCTCGTCCGGCGGCATCGACGCGAAGATCTTGTCGCGCACACGCAGGCACGCCATGTCCCAGGCCGGGCGCTCGGTGGTCTCGGGCAGGGCCAGGGCGACGGAGCGGACGTCGGCGGGCGTGGCGGTCACGGGCGGATGCTGGCACCGACCGCTGACACCCGGGAACTGGTTCGCGAACCGTCGGGGCCTGCCGGTAGACAGCTCGGGTGACCGTTCTCGCCGACAGCCTGCGCCCGGTGACCCCCGAGGAGTGGCCGGCCTTCAGCCGGGCCCTGTTCGACGCCTTCGCCGAGGAGGGGCCCAGCTCCTTCGTCGACGCCGTCCCCCCGCACGCCGAGCTGGACCGGTCGCTGGGGCTGTGGGACGGCGACCGCGTGGTCGCGACGGCGGGCATCTACAGCCGGCACCTCACCGTGCCGGGCGCCGTCGTCCCGTGCGCCGGCGTCACCTGGGTGTCGGTCTCCCCCACCCACCGGCGGCGCGGCGTCCTGACGGCGATCATGGGGCGCCAGCTCACCGAGCTGCACGAGCAGCAGCGCGAACCGGTCGCCGCGCTGTGGGCGTCCGAGGGGTCGATCTACGGGCGGTTCGGCTACGCGACCGCCACGTGGAAGGGCAACCTCGGCGGCCGGGTGCGGCGGATGGCCTTCCGGCGCGACGTCGACCTCGGCTCCGGCCGGGTCGACCTGGTGCCCGTCGAGGAGTACCGGGCCGCCGCCGCGGCGCTGCACGACCGGCTGCGCCGGTTCGTCCCGGGCAACCTCGAGCGGGACGGCCGCTGGTGGGACCGCGCGCTGCGCGACGAGGCCGATCAGCGCAACGGGGCCACCGGGCGGCGCCACGCGCTGCACACCGAGCCCGACGGCACCGTGAGCGGGTACGCCGCCTACCGGGTGAAGGGCCACTGGACCGACGACGGCGAGCCGGACGGCACGGTCGTCGTCGAGGAGGTCCGCGCCGGCAGCACCCCCGCCTACGCCGCGCTCTGGCGGTTCCTGCTCTCCATCGACCTGGTGCGCAACCTGCGGGCGTCGACCCTCTCGCCCGACGACCCGCTGCGGCACCTGCTCGCCGACCCGCGCACGCTGCACACCCGGCCGGTCGACGGGCTGTGGGTGCGGCTGGTCGACGTCGGCCGCGCGCTGGCGGCCCGCCGCTATCCCGCGCCGATCGACCTGGTGCTCGAGGTGCGGGACGCCTTCTGCCCGTGGAACGAGGGGCGCTGGTGGCTGAAGGGCCACCCCGCCGGCGCCTTCTGCGCCCCCACCGACGGCGACCCCGACCTGGTGCTGGACGTCGAGTCGCTGGGCGCGGCCTACCTCGGCGGCGTCTCGCTCTCCGACCTGCAGGCGGCCGGCCGGGTCACCGAGGTGAGCCCCGGGGCGGTCATCCACGCGGCGACGGCGTTCCGCTGGCCCGTGACGCCGTGGTGCCCCGACGAGTTCTGAGCCCTCGGCCCGGCGGACGAGCGATGGTCCGCGATCAGTCGGTACCAGACTCCATCGCCGCGCGGTCGAGCAGCTCGTCGTCGGCGGAGACCGCCCCGCGGGAGGCGATCGCCTCGGCGCCGCCGGCGGTCATCGCGCCGATGAGCCCGGTCGCGGCCGCCTGCGCGGCGCCGATCGCGACCGGGTGCGCGCCGCCGACCATGCCGAGCCGGGCGTACTGCTCGAGCTTGGCCCGGGAGTCGGCGATGTCGAGGTTGCGCATCGTCAGCTGGCCGATCCGGTCGACCGGGCCGAACGCGGAGTCCTCGGTCCGCTCCATCGACAGCTTGTCCGGGTGGTAGCTGAAGGCCGGCCCGGAGGTGTCGAGGACCGAGTAGTCCTCGCCGCGCCGCAACCGCAGGGTCACCTCGCCGGTCACCGCCATGCCGACCCAGCGCTGCAGGGACTCTCGCAGCATGAGCGCCTGCGGGTCCAGCCAGCGGCCCTCGTACATCAGCCGGCCGAGTCGCCGTCCCTCGCTGTGGTAGGTGGCGAGGGTGTCCTCGTTGTGGATCGCGTTGACCAGCCGCTCGTAGGCCGCGTGCAGCAGGGCCATCCCCGGCGCCTCGTAGATCCCCCGGCTCTTGGCCTCGATGATGCGGTTCTCGATCTGGTCGGACATCCCCAGGCCGTGCCGCCCGCCGATGGCGTTGGCCTCCAGCACCAGGTCGACGGCGGAGTCGAACTCCTTGCCGTTGATCGTCACCGGGCGGCCCTGCGCGAAGCCGATCGTGACGTCCTCGGCGGGGATCTCCACGGCGGCGTCCCAGAACCGCACGCCCATGATCGGCTCGACGACCTCGACGCCGACGCCGAGGTGCTCGAGCGCCTTGGCCTCGTGCGTCGCGCCCCAGATGTTGGCGTCGGTGGAGTAGGCCTTCTCCGTGCTGTCCCGGTAGGGCAGCCCGTGAGCGAGCAGCCACTCCGACATCTCCTTGCGGCCGCCGAGCTCGGTGACGAAGTCGGCGTCCAGCCACGGCTTGTAGATCCGCAGCGACGGGTTGGCCAGCAGGCCGTACCGGTAGAACCGCTCGATGTCGTTGCCCTTGAAGGTGGAGCCGTCGCCCCAGATCTGGACGCCGTCCTCGAGCATCGCGCGGACCAGCAGCGTGCCGGTGACCGCCCGGCCCAGCGGGGTGGTGTTGAAGTAGCTGCGGCCACCGGAGCGGATGTGGAACGCGCCGCAGGTCAGGGCGGCGAGGCCCTCCTCCACGAGGGCGGCCCGGCAGTCGACCAGCCGGGCGATCTCCGCGCCGTAGGCCGTCGCGCGACCGGGGACCGAGGCGATGTCGGGCTCGTCGTACTGGCCGATGTCCGCGGTGTAGGTGCAGGGCACCGCTCCCTTGTCGCGCATCCACGCGACCGCCACGGAGGTGTCGAGGCCGCCGGAGAAGGCGATCCCGACGCGTTCGCCGACGGGCAGGGAGGTGAGGACCTTGGACACGGGAGAAGTATGCACGCCTATGCATGATCATGCAAAGGCGGGGTCCGAGGTCAGACCGGCTCGTCCCGGGTGGGCAGACCGCCGGCCGGGCGGTGTCGGTTCTGCTCGTAGTCGGCGACCAGGCCGATCCGGCGGGCGTGCCGCTCGTCGCCGCTGAACGGCGTGTCCAGGAACAGCAGCACCAGCTCGGTGGCCTCCTCGACGCTGTGCTGCCGGGCGCCGATGGAGACCACGTTGGCGTCGTTGTGCTGGCGGGCCAGCTCGGCGGTCGACCGGTTCCACACCAGCGCGGCGCGCACCCCGGGGACCTTGTTGGCCGCGATCTGCTCGCCGTTGCCCGACCCGCCGATGACCACGCCGAGGCTCCCCGGCTCGGTGACGGTGCGCTCCCCCACCTCGAAGCAGAACGGCGGGTAGTCGTCCTCGGCGTCGTACTCGTAGGCCCCGCAGTCCACCGGCTCGTGCCCGGCCCCGGTCAGGGCCTCCTTCAGGTGCTCCTTGAACTCGAGCCCGGCATGGTCGGTGCCGACGAAGACGCGCATGCCGGCGAGTCTGTCAGGCTGCCGCGGTGGCGGTGCTCGGGGTCGACGGCTGGCGCGGGCAGTGGGTGGGGGCGCTGCTCGAGGGCCGGGCGGTGACGCTGTCGGTGCTGCCCGACGCCGCTGCGGTCCTCGCGGCGCGCGCGGCCGTCGTGGGCATCGACATGCCGATCGGGCTGTCGGACGACGGCGTCCGCGCCTGCGACGTCGCCGCCCGGAAGGCGCTGCGCGGGCGCGGAGCGGCCGGCTCGGTCTTCCCCGCCCCGGTGCGGGCCGTCCTCCGCGCCCGGGACTATGCCGATGCGCGGCGGATCTCCGTCGAGGCGACGGGCGGCCGGTCCCTGTCGGCGCAGTCGTTCCAGCTCGCCCGCTCGATCGCGGCCCTCGACGACGCGCTGGGCGAGCCCCCCGCCGACCACGTCGTGGAGGTGCACCCCGAGCTGGCCTTCCGCACCCTCGACGACCGGGTGTCCGACCCGAAGTCGAGCGCGCGCGGCCAGGCCCAGCGGATCCGCGCCCTGACGCCGGTCATGGACGTCGTGGACGCGCTCGCCGACGCGCCGGCAGGGGTCCCCGCCGTGGACGCGCTCGACGCCTGCGCCGCGGCGTGGTCGGCCCGGCGGATCGCCGACGGGGTCGCGACGTGCGTCGGGGACGGGTCCCGCGACGCCCGCGACCGGCCGATGCGGATCTGCTGGTGACCTTCACCGAGATCGCCGAGGGGGTCTTCGTCCGGCGGCACGAGTCACTGGACCTCAACTGCGGGCTGGTCGTCGGCGACGGCGCCTGCCTGGTGGTCGACACCCGCTCCGACCTCGGCGAGGCGGCGGACCTGGTGGCCGCCGTCCGCCGGGTGACGCCGGCCCCGTGGACGGTGGTGAACACCCACGCCCACTACGACCACTGCTTCGGCAACGCCGCCTTCCGCCCGGCTCCGGTCTGGGGCACCCGCGGCTGCGCGGCGGACCTGCGCGCCACGGGCGAGGCGCAGCGCGCCGCGCGGGTGGCCGAACTGCTGGCCGCCGGCGACCCGGCCGCCGCCGAGCGGGTCCGGCAGGCACCGCTCGACCCGCCGGACGCCCTCGTCGACGACGTGGCCGTGCTCGACGTGGGCGGCCGCGAGGTCGTGCTGCGCTTCCTCGGCCGCGGGCACACCGGCCACGACCTCGTGGTCGAGGTGGAGACGCCGGGCGACGGGAACGTCGTGTTCGCCGGGGACCTCGTCGAGGAGGGCGCGCCCCCGGCCTTCGAGGACGCCTTCCCCGCGGACTGGCCCGCGACCCTGGGCCGGCTGCACGCGCTGGCCCGCGGGCCCGTGGTGCCCGGTCACGGCGCCGTCGTCGACGCGGCGTTCGTCGGCGCGCAGCGGGCGGAGCTGCTGGCCGTGCTGGCCGCCGTCCGGTCCGGCCGGCTGACCGACGGGCCCTACGACGCGGCCACGATGCGCACGGCCGCCCATCGAATGGGTCATGAACCTGTGCAGGACGAGTAGGACGGCCTCCTTGCAGGGGCCCATCGCGAGCTCGCGAGCGGTGGGGGCAAGGAGGTCCTTCGTCAGGTGAGCCGGCGGACGACCGGCAGCGGCAGCACCCGCAGCAGCGCGGCGACCGGCCGCCACGGCCACTCGGGCACGTACGCGCGGGCCGGCTCCCGCTCGATCGCGGCGGTCAGGGCCGCGACGCCGGTGTCGAGGTCGACGGTGAACGGCCCGCGACGGCTCACGTTGAGGTCGGTGGCGATGTAGCCGGGCAGCACGGTGGTGACCGCGATGCCGGTGCCCAGGACGTCGGCCCGGATGCCCTCGGCCAGCGCGTTGAGCGCCGCCTTGCTCGCGCCGTAGGCCGTCCTCGTGCCGCGCATGCCCCGGATGGACGCGACCGAGGAGACGAGCACCAGGTGCCCGGAGCCCTGCGCCCGGAACAGCTCCATCGCCGCCTCGCACTGGGCGTGCGTGCCGAGCACGTTGGTGAACAGGGTGGCCCGGTTGGCCCAGGGCTTGCCGGTGCCGACCGGGGCGCCCTTGCCGATGCCGGCGTTGGCGATGAACCGGTCGATGCCGCCGAGCTCCCCGGCCAGCTCGGGCACGACCTCCTCCACCGCGGCGGCGTCGTCGACGTCCAGCTCCGCGGTGACCACCCGGATGCCGGGGTGGGCGGCGAGCAGCTGCTCGCGCAGGGCGTCGAGCCGGTCGGTGCGGCGGGCGGCGAGGGCGAGGTCGCGGCCGAGGGCGGCGAAGCGGCGGGCCATGCCCTCGCCGAGGCCGGAGCTCGCGCCGGTGATCAGGATGCGCTGGCGGACGGGGTGCGGCACCCCCTCAGGATGCCGGACGGCGTCGGCGGCGGTTTCCGCGGAAACCGACGCCGACGCCGGGACATCACCGGCGGCCGGTCAGCTCCAGCGCGTCGGCGGGGACGGAGTCCATGTCGGGCCCGGACAGGCGGGTCCGCTTGAGCTCCCAGAAGTCGGGCAGGTTGGCCAGCAGGACGGCGCCGTCGAAGGCCTTGCCGGCGTCCTCCCCGGTGGGGACCTTGCTGATCACCGGGCCGAAGAAGGCCACGCCGTCGATGTGCACGACCGGCGTGCCGACGTCGTCGCCGACCGGGTCCATGCCCTCGTGGTGGCTCTTCTCCAGCGCCTCGTCGTACTCCGTCGAGCCGGCCGCCTCGGCCAGGGACGCCGGCAGGCCGACCCGCTCCAGGGCGGGGCCGATCAGCTCGTCCAGCTCGACGCCCTCGTGGTGCCGCAGGGTACCCATGGCCGTGTAGAGGTCGCCGAGGACCTCGTCGCCGTGCTGCTGCGCCGCGGCGATCGCCACCCGGACCGGGCCGATCGCCTTGGTCATCATCTCCTGGTACTGCTCCGGCAGGTCGCGGCCCCGGTTGAGCACGGCCAGGGACATCACGTGCCAGTGCAGGTCGATGTCGCGGACCTTGGCCGCCTCCAGCACCCAGCGGCTGGTCAGCCACGCCCACGGGCACAGCGGGTCGAACCAGAAGTCCACGCGTGCCTTCACGGGGGCGCTCTGCACTGCCTCGGTCATGGGTCACTCCTCGCTGACGAACGACTGTCCTGCCGTTCCCCAAGCCCTGCGGCGCGATGGTTGTTCCCTCAACCGGACGGCGGTCCGCCGTCGGCTCGCGGAGGCCGTCGGGCCCCCGTGGGAAGCTGCCCGGGTGGCCGTACCCAACCTGACCCGCGATGACGCCGCCGCCCGCGCCCAGCTGCTGGCGGTGCACAGCTACGACGTCCAGTTCGACCTCACCGACGGCGCCGGGCAGCCCGGCGAGCACACGTTCGGGTCCACGACGACGGTGCAGTTCGGCTGCCGGCAGCCGGGCGAGGACACCTTCATCGACCTGGTGGCCGAGCGGGTCCGCTCGGCCACCCTCAACGGCGTCGAGCTCGACGTGGCCACCTACACCGAGGAGGGCGGGCTGCCGCTGCCCGGGCTGGCCGCGGAGAACACCCTGGTCGTCGTCGCCGACTGCCGGTACTCCAACTCAGGCGAGGGGCTGCACCGCTTCGTCGACCCCGAGGACGGCGAGGTCTACCTCTACACGCACTTCGAGCCGGCCGAGGCCAAGCGCGTCTTCGCCTGCTTCGACCAGCCCGACCTCAAGGGCACCTACACCGTGCACGTGACCGCGCCGTCCGGCTGGCAGGTGGTCTCCAACACCGGCGGCCGCACCGTCGAGTCCGGCGCGGGCGGCGCGCAGCTGGTGCACTTCGCGCCCACCAAGCGGCTGTCGACCTACCTGCTGGCCCTGGTCGCGGGCCCGTACGCGGAGGTCACCGACGCGCACGAGGGCATCCGGCTGGGCCTGTACTGCCGCGCCTCGCTGGCGCAGTACCTGGACCCCGAGGAACTGTTCCGGGTCACCAAGCAGGGCTTCGACTTCTACCACCGGGTCTTCGACTACCCGTACCCGTTCGACAAGTACGACCAGCTCTTCGTGCCGGAGTTCAACGCCGGCGCCATGGAGAACGCCGGCGCGGTCACCATCCTCGAGGACTACGTCTTCCGGTCGAAGGCGACCCGGGCCCGGTACGAGCGGCGCGCGGAGACGGTGCTGCACGAGCTGGCCCACATGTGGTTCGGCGACCTGGTGACCATGCGCTGGTGGGACGACCTGTGGCTCAACGAGTCGTTCGCCACCTACATCTCCACCCTGTGCCAGGCCGAGGCCACCGAGTACACGACGGCCTGGACGACGTTCGCCAACAGCGAGAAGGCCTGGGCCTACGCCCAGGACCAGCTGCCCTCCACGCACCCGATCGCCGCCGACATGGTCGACGTCGCCGCGGTCGAGGTGAACTTCGACGGGATCACCTACGCCAAGGGCGCCTCGGTGCTCAAGCAGCTGGTCGCCTACGTCGGGCGCGACGAGTTCCTCCGCGGCGTGCAGCGGTACTTCCGCAAGCACGAGTACGGCAACACCACCCTCGCCGACCTGCTGGGCCCGCTGTCGGAGAGCACCGGCCGGGACCTGTCGGAGTGGTCGCGCCAGTGGCTGGAGACCAGTCAGGTCAACACGCTGCGCCCGGTGGCCACCCTGACCGACGACGGCCGCTACGCCGACTTCGCCATCGAGCAGAGCGCCGTCCCCGAGCACCCGGTGCTGCGCCGCCACCGGCTGGCCGTCGGCCTCTACGACACCGGCCCCGGCGGTCTGACCCGCACCACCCGCGTGGAGCTGGACGTCGACGGCGAGCGGACCGACGTGCCCGAGCTGGTCGGCCACCCGGCCGCCGACCTGGTGCTGGTCAACGACGACGACCTGACCTACGCCAAGCTGCGCCTGGACGAGCGGTCGCTGGCCACGCTCAAGCGGGCCATCGCCACGATCCCCGACTCGCTGCCCCGCGCGCTGTGCTGGGCGGCGGCGTGGGACATGACCCGCGACGCCGAGTGGCCGGCCCGCGACTGGGTGACGCTGGTGCTGGGCGGGGTGGACGCCGAGACCGAGATCAGCGTCGTCCAGTCGCTGCTGCTCCGCGTCCAGACGGCCCTGGCCAGCTACGCCGACCCCCGCTGGGCCGAGTCCGGCTGGCGGGCGCTGGCCGACAAGGCCCTGGGGGCCCTGGAGGCGGCCGAACCGCGCAGCGACAGCCAGCTGCAGTGGTCACGGACGTTCGCCGGCGCCGCCCGCACCGAGGAGCACGCCGCCTTCCTGCGCCGGCTGCTCGACGGCTCGCACGTCGTCGAGGGGCTGCCGGTCGACGCCGACGCCCGCTGGGCCTTCCTGCACGGGCTGGTCGCGATCGGTGCCGCCGGGGACGCCGAGATCGAGGCCGAGGAGACCCGCGACGCGACGGCCACCGGAGCACGGCGGGCGGCGACGGCGCGGGCGCTGCGGCCGACGGCGGAGTCCAAGGAGGAGACCTGGCGGCGGGCCTTCACCGACGACACCATCCCGAACGCCGTGCACGAGGCGATGCTGCAGGGCTTCTGGCACCCGGCCCAGCGGCAGCTGACCGCGGGCTACGTCGACCGGTACTTCGCCGACATCCGCCCGCTCTGGGACCGCCGTCCCGGAGAGATCGCGAAGAACGCGGTGCAGTACCTGTTCCCGCCGGTCGTCGAGCTGCGCACGGTCACCGCGGCCGACGAGTGGCTGGCCGGCGAGGACCACCCCGCGCCGCTGCGCCGGCTGGTCGCCGAGGGCCGGGACGGGATCGCGCGGGCGCTGCGGGCCCGCGAGCGGGACGCCGCCGAGAGCGACTGATGAGGGACCCCCTGCCCCCCGCCACGAGCAAGCTCGCGGCGGGACCCTGCAGGGGGCCGACCAGAGGCTCGCCGCGAGCCTGTGAGCGGTGCGGAGGACGGAGTCCTCTCAGTGCGTGCGCAGGTTCCGCGGGTGGCCGGCCTGGTCCGACAGCTGGCGCAGCCCGTTGACGATGCCGCCGACGAGGTCGCCCGAGGCGAAGGAGTTGGTCATCGACAGCACCGCGAGCGCGCAGGCCCGGTCGGGGAGCCGGCGCGAGGCCGCCGCACCGACGACGACCTCGATGACCCGCTGCCCCGGGGAGACGGCGAGCAGCACCGACTCGGGGAGGTTGCCGCCGGAGCTCTCGAACAGCTCCTCGGCGCGGACGCGGGTCTGCCGCCCCAGGTCACCGATGTAGAGGGTGAACCGCAGCCCGGTCTCCCGTGACGACATGGTCAGCGCGTCGTCGAGGCGGAGCAGCTCGCGGTAGCTGAAGACGTGGTCGTGGTGCAGGTCCTCGTCGATGACGTTGGCCTGCGTATCGACCGTCGCCGTGTCGTGCGACTCGACTTCGAACACGTGGGTCAACGCCGGCCTCCGGAGACGGTCGTGGTGGGGGTGCGGGAGGTCATCGGGTCACCACGTCCCGCGGGCGCCGCCGTAGGGGCGGCCGGAGGCCGACGTCCCGGCGGTCAGGGCGTGCGAGCCGTGTGCGCCGCCGTGCCCGGTGGCCCCGGCGTGCGGCTCGTACCAGATCGGCTCGTGCTCCCAGGCCTGACCGGGCTTGTACCGCATTTTCTTCTGTCCCTTGCCGGGCCGCATGGTCAGCAGCACCAGGAGGAGGACCACGGCCAGCGGGGCCCCCACGTAGACGAGGAGGGTCTCGACGACGGTCACGGGCGACAACCTACCGGCACCCGGTCGGTTCCTCGTGATCAGTCCCACCCGGCGGGGTGGCGGTGCGCCCACGGCCGCGCCGCCTCCAGCTGCGCCGAGAGCCCGATGAGCGTCGCCTCGTCGGCCGGACGGCCCACGAGCATGGTGCCGACGGGCAGCCCGCCCGGGGTCCAGTGCAGCGGGACGCTCACGGCCGGCTGGCCGGTGACGTTGAAGACGGCGGTGAACGCGGCGTAGCGCTTCTGCCGCTCGAAGTCCGCGGCACCGTCGCCGTCGGCGTCGAACCAGCCCAGCGGGCGCGGGGTCATCGTCGTCACCGGGGCCAGCAGGACGTCGTAGGACGCGGTGGCCTGGACGAAGCGACGGGAGAACAGCCGCAGTGCGGTGAGCGCCTCCATCGCCGCCTGCGCCGACAGCGCCAGCCCGCGGGCGCGCAGCTCCCGGGTCAGCGGCCGCAGCTCGCCCACCCGGCCCGGCGGGACCGGCAGCAGCGTCCCCGACAGCGTCCAGACCCGCTCGAACGCGGGGAGCAGGTCCGGCCCGAACAGCCCCGGCGGGAGGTCCTCGACGTCGTGGCCGAGGTCCGCCAGCAGCCGCGAGGCGTCGTCGAAGGCCGCGCGCACCTCCGGCTCCAGCGACACGTCGGGCATCGGGGACTCCAGGTGCCGGCCGATCCGCAGCCGGCCCACCGGCCGGTCGGCGTAGCCGAGGAACGTCTCGCCCGGTGGGGGCGGCGGCACCCACGCCGGATCGCCGGTCACCGGCCCGGCGATCGCGTCGAGCATGGCCGCGGCGTCCCGGACGGTGCGGGCGAGCGGCCCGTTGGTGCCGAGCCCCGTGACGTCCCCGCCCAGCGGCGCGTTGCTGACCCGGCCGCGGCTGGGCTTGATGCCGAACAGGCCGTTGATGCTGGCCGGGATGCGGATGGAGCCGCCGCCGTCGCTGCCCTGGGCGAACGGCAGCATCCCGGCGGCCACCGCCACCGCCGCTCCCCCGCTGGAGCCGCCGGCCAGGCGGGACCGGTCCCACGGGCACCGGGCGGGGCCGGCCAGGGCGTTGTCGGTGTAGCAGGGGAAGCCGAACTCGGGGGTGTTGGTCTTGCCCACGCTGATCGTCCCGGCGGCGGCCAGCTTCTCCACGACGGCGTCGTCGACGGTCGGGACGTTGTCAGCGAAGACCGTGCAGCCGAACGTCGTCCGGACCCCGGCGGTGTTGTTGAGGTCCTTGACCGCCGTCGGGACGCCGAGCAGCGGGGGCAGTTCGCCGCCGCGGGCCACCCGGTGCTCGGCCCGCCGCGCCGCGGCCAGCGCCCGGTCGGGGGTGACGGTGAGGAAGGCCCCGAGCCCCGGGTCCAGCGCCTCGATGCGGCGCAGCGCGTGCTCGACGAGCTCCAGGGGGCTCACCTCCCGCGCGCGGACGGCGGCCGCCTGCTCGAGCGCGGTGAGGTCGTGCAGCTGGGTTCCCGGCGTCACGACCGGGCACGCTAGACCCGGTAGACAGGACCGGTGGACCTCACCCGCGCGCACGCCGAGTCCCTCGACGCCGCCGACCCGCTGGCCGGCTTCCGCCACCGGTTCGCCGGCGACGACGACCTGCTCTACCTCGACGGCAACTCGCTCGGCCGGATGCCGCGGGAGACCCCGGCCGCGCTCGCCCGCGTGGTCGAGCAGGAGTGGGCGCGCGGGCTGGTCGGCTCGTGGTCCTCGTGGATCGGCGCGGCCACCCGGATCGGCGACCTGCTCGCCGAGGGCGTGCTGGGCGCGCGGCCGGGCGAGGTGCTGGTCAGCGATTCCACGTCGGTCGACCTGTACAAGCTGCTGGTCGCCGCCGCCGACGCCCGCCCCGGCCGCGACGTGCTGGTGTGCTGCGCCGACGACTTCCCCACCGACCGCTACGTCGTCGCCGGGGTGGCGCAGGCCCGCGGGATGACCGTGCGGGAGGTGCCCGCCGACGTCGACGAGGGGCTGGACCCGGCGGTGCTCGCCGCGGCCCTCGACGAGCGGGTGGCCGTCGTCGTCCTCTCCGCCGTCGCCTACCGCTCCGGGGCCCTCGCCGACGTCGCGGCGATCACCCGGACCGCGCGCGAGGCGGGCGCGCTCGTGCTGTGGGACCTCTCCCACGCCGCCGGCGCGGTGCCGGTCGACCTCACCGCGAACGGCGCCGACCTCGCCGTCGGCTGCACCTACAAGTACCTCAACGGCGGCCCCGGCTCGCCCGCCTTCCTCTACGTGCGCCGCGAGCTGCAGGACCGGCTGCGGCAGCCCATCTGGGGCTGGTTCGGGCAGCGCGACCAGTTCGCGATGGGCCCGGCCTACGACCCGGTGCCCGGGATCGAGCGGTTCGGCGTCGGGACCCCGCCGGTGGTGGCCATGACCGCGGTGGAGGTCGGCGCCCGCCTGGTGGCCGAGGCGGGCATCGGCGCGCTGGCGGCCAAGGGGCGGGCGCTCGGCGAGCTGACCGTCGCCCTCGCCGACGCCTGGCTGACCGGGTGCGGGGTGACGCTGGCCTCGCCACGCGACCCGGCGCGGCGGGGGTCGCACGTCACCCTCGCCCACCCGCAGGCGTGGCAGCTGACCCAGGCGCTGGTCGACCGCGGTGTGGTGCCGGACTTCCGGACGCCGGACCGCGTCCGGCTGGGCCCGGCGCCGCTCTACACCCGCTTCGTCGACGTGTGGGACGCCATGGACCGCGTCCACGAGGTGCTGGCGACCGGCGCCCACGAGACCTACCCGACCGAGCGCAGCCGCGTCACCTGAGGTGACCGAGGCATAGGAAGCAACACCCGCGTCCACGGGCGGGATACGCGGGTATAGCTTCCTATGCCTCCCTCAGGCGGGGTCGGGGACGCCGATCGGGTTGCGGTCGGGCCACAGCCCCGCGGCCAGGACGGCGCGGCGCACCGGCCCCAGGAGCTCGGCCAGCCGGTCGCAGCGCACGTCGCCCAGCTCCCGCCACGGCCCCAACGCCAGCCGGTCGGTGTCGGCCTCGACCGCGGCCACGATCGCCGCACCGTCGGCGGTGAGCTCCTCCCCGGCCAGCCAGCCGCGCCCGGTGAGCTCGTCGGCGGCGGCCTCCCACGCGGCGTCGTCCCACCCGCGGGCGCGCATCAGCCACTCCCGCTCGGTGCGGCCCGCGGCAGCGGCCAGCACGTGCGCGCCCACCCCCGAGATCCCGCGCTGCAGCAGCGCCGCGTTGTGCCCGTCACCGCGGTGCTCGCGCAGCGTGGTGAGCGCCTGCCACAGGGCCAGGTGCGGCTCGCCGGGGACCGGCAGCCCGGCGTTGGCCGCGGCCAGCGGCCGGCCCGGGACGTCGACCGCCGCGGCGGCGACCGCGGCCAGCTGCGCGGTCTCGGCCGCCGGCCAGTCATATCCCAGCACCCGGCGGACGGCGGCGTCGACGCCGGCCAGGCGGGCCGACAGCGCCGCCGCGGGGGTCACCGCCTCCCACACGGCCGGCACCCGACGGGCCACGAACGCCGGCGCGAAGTTGTAGAAGATCGCCGTCACCACGTCCGCACTCACCGGACCGAGCGGCGCCGCGCGCATCGCGAAGTAGGTGGACCAGAAGCCGTCCAGGCCGGCCGCCTCGGCGGCGGTGCGGCACTCGTCCGCGAAGTAGGTCAGGCCGTGGAAGGGCTCGCCCAGGGCCCACAGCCGCCGGGCGGTCGCGGGCGACGTCACGCCCTCACGCCACTTCCTCGCCGGCGCTCGTCAGCGGCGTGCGCGGCGCTGCGGTGTCCTTGGAGCTGTTCGCCCGCTCGCCCGCCTTCTCCGCCATGCCGAGCCACTCCCGCCACCGCGGGTCCACGGTGCGCGCGCCGAGCAGCCGCCAGGCCGCGCCGCTGGGCGTGCGCGGCGGGTGCGGCAACTTCCAGCCGAGCTCGGCCAGCGACCGGTCGGCCTTGGTGTGGTTGCACCGCCGGCAGGCCGCGACGACGTTGTCCCACGTGTGGGTGCCGCCGCGGCTGCGCGGGACGACGTGGTCGATGCTCGTGGCCGAGTTCCCGCAGTACACGCACACCGAGCCGTCGCGGGTGAAGACCGCCCGCCGCGACAGCGGCACCTGGGCGGGGTAGGGCACCCGCACGTAGCGGGTCAGCCGCACCACGACCGGCACCGGCAGGCTCAGCGACTCGGAGTGGACGACCTCCGCCGCCGCGTCGACCGACTCCGCCTTCTCGGCGAGCACCAGCACGATCGCCCGGCGGCTGGAGACCACGCAGAGCGGCTCGTACGTGGCGTTCAGCAAGAGGGTGGCGGCCGCGGTCACCCGCGCGGGAGCAGGCGGCACAGGATGGGTGTGGTGGTCGCGCCGCTGACCTGGCTGGCCGGCGGACGACCCGGATGGATGACGCGGCACAGAGCACCTCCGGGCGCCCGAGGCCGCGCGCCGGGTGCAGTGCGACCCGCGGGCGCCCCCATTCTGACCTCCGACAGCGCATGTGCGCTCCCGGGAACCCCGCGGTGGCACCCGGCGGCCTGGTTACCGTCGGCGGGTGCGCTATCCCGACGCTCCCCGCCTCGACCTCGTCGAGCACCTCCACGGCCACCCGGTCGCCGACCCGTACCGCTGGCTGGAGGACCCCGCCGATCCCCGAACCGTCGCCTGGACACAGGCCCAGGACGCCCTCACCACCGAGGCGTTGGCCGCGCTCCCGCTACGCGAGCGGTTCGCCGCGCGGCTGGATCAGCTGGTGCACGCCGGCGCCGTCGGCGTCCCGGTCTGGCGGGCCGGCCTGGCCTTCTCGACCCGGCGCGACCCCGGCCAGGAGCACGCCGTCCTCCGGGTCCGCGAGGCCGACGGCACGCAGCGGGTGCTGGTCGACCCGATGGCGATCGACCCGGCGGGCACCACGACCCTCGACGCGTGGTCGCCGTCCTGGGAGGGCGACCGGCTGGCCTACCAGCTGTCCACCGGCGGCGACGAGGAGTCGCGGCTGTACGTGCTCGACGTCGCCACCGGCGAGCAGCTCGACGGCCCGGTCGACCGCTGCCGCTACTCCCCCGTGGCCTGGCTGCCCGGCGGCGAGGAGCTGTTCTACGTCCGCCGGCTGGCGCCCGAGCTGGTGCCCGACGGCGAGGAGCAGTTCCACCGGCGGGTCTGGCGCCACCGCGTGGGCGCCGACCCCGACGGCGACGTCCTGGTGCACGGCGAGGGCAGCGACCCCTCGACCTACTTCGGCGTCCGGACCAGCCGCGACGGTCGGTGGCTGGTCGTCTCCGCCTCGATCGGCACCGCGCCGCGCGACGACGTCTGGCTCGCCGACCTCACCGGGGACGGCGGCCTGCGCGAGCTGCAGGTGGGCGTGGACGCGCAGACCACCGCCTGGGTGGCCCGCGACGGCCGGCTGTGGCTGATGTCCGACCGCGGCACGCCCCGCTGGCGGCTGGCGGTCGCCGACCCCGCCGACCCGGGGACGTGGGCGCCGGAGCGGTGGCGGGACGTCGTCCCCCAGCAGCAGGACGGCGTGCTCACCGACGCCGCCCTCGTGGACGGCCCGGACGGCGGGCTGCAGGTGCTCGCGGTGCACTCGGTCGACGCGACCGACCGGCTGTCGGTGTGGGCCGGGGACGGCTCCGGCCGGCTGTCCGACGTGACCGCCCTGCGCCCGGGCAGCGTCTCCGGGGTGAGTGCGCCGCCGGAGGGCGGCAGCACCGCGTGGGTGGGCTTCACCGACTACGCCACCCCGCCGTCGGTGCTCCACTGGGACGCCGCCGCCCCCGCCGGGCTGACCGACTGGGAGCAGGCCCCGGTGGCCGGCGAGGTGCCCGGGCTGCGGGTCGTGGAGACGCACGCGACCTCGGCCGACGGGACGCCGGTGCACCTGTTCGTGCTCTCCGGCACCGGCGCTCCCGACCGGCCGCGGCCGACCGTGCTCTACGGCTACGGCGGGTTCAACGTCGCGCTGACCCCGGGCTACTCGGCGCAGGCGCTGTCCTGGGTGGCCGCGGGCGGGGTGTGGGTGGTGGCCAACCTGCGCGGCGGCTCCGAGCACGGCGAGGAGTGGCACCGGGCCGGCATGCGCGAGCACAAGGAGAACGTGTTCGACGACTTCGCCGCCGCCGGGGAGCACCTGGTCGCCCAGGGCTGGACGACGCACGGGCAGCTGGCGGTGATGGGCGGGTCGAACGGCGGGCTGCTGGTCGGGGCGACCCTGACCCGGCGGCCCGACCTCGCCGCGGCCGTCGTCTGCAGCGCGCCGCTGCTGGACATGGTCCGGTACGAGCGCTTCGGGCTGGGCCGGACCTGGAACGACGAGTACGGCACCGCCGAGGACCCGACGGAGCTCGGCTGGCTGCTCGGCTACTCGCCCTACCACCGGGTGGTCGAGGGCACCGGCTACCCCGCGGTGCTGTTCACGACGTTCGAGTCCGACACCCGGGTCGATCCGCTGCACGCCCGCAAGCTGGCCGCGGCGCTGCAGCACGCGACCAGCTCGGCCGCTCCGGTGCTGCTGCGCCGGGAGACCTCCGTCGGGCACGGCGCCCGCGCGGTCAGCCGCACCGTCGGCCTGGCCGCCGACCAGCTGGCCTTCCTCGCCGCGCACACCGGGCTGACCGGCTGAACGCGTCGGGCCCCGCACCGCTCCGGGGAGGAGCGGTGCGGGGCCCGACGGCGGCCCCCTGCAGGGTCCCGCCGCGAGCTCGCGAGTGGCGGGGGGCAGGGGGTCCCCCATGGCACCTGGCCCCGTCCACAGGCTCGCCGTGAGCCTGCGAGCGGTGAGGAGGACGGGGTCCTTTCTCAGTCCTCGAGGTAGAGCTGCTCCAGGTCGACCTCACCCTCGATGATCCCGTCCTGGTTGCCCAGCTCGAGCAGCAGCTCCACCGACTCGCGGTTGATCTCGCTCTGGAAGGTCGGCAGGGTCAGCTGCTCCGCGACCTCCGGCGCGATCTGGGTGTAGCTGCCCAGCACGGCACGCACCTGGTCGGGGTTGGCCTGGGCGTACTCCTGGGCCTCGACCATCGCCTCGGCGAACCGCTGGACGACGTCGGCGTTCTCCGCCGCGTACTGGTCGGAGGTGAAGTACCCGGCCACGGTCAGGTCGTCGTCGGTCTCGACGTAGGGGAACGACACCCGGCGAAGGCCCGCGGCCTCGCCCGCGGTCGCCGTCGGCTCGACGGCGAACGCGGCGTCGACCTGGCCGGTGCTGACCGCGGCCACCATGTCGGGGAAGGGGATCTCGACGAACTCGATGCTCGCCGGGTCACCACCGGCCTGCCGGACGCTCTCGCGGACGACGGTGTCGCTGATGTTGTTGATCGAGTTGATCGCCACCCGCAGGCCGGGCAGGTCGGCCGCGCTCTGCACCGGGCTGTCGGCCGGGACGACGACGGCGGCGAAGTCGTCCTCGAGGTTGCCGGTCGCGCCCGGGCCGGGAGCCACCAGCGCCAGCGGGACGCCCCGTCCCGTGGCCTGCAGCAGGCTGGTGATGTTGGAGAAGCCGAACTGGGCCTCGCCGTTCACGACGGCCGGGACGATCGCCGCGCCGCCCTGGGCGAGGAACGGCTCCACGTCGAGGCCGGCCTCCTCGAAGATGCCCTGCTCGATCCCGAGGTAGAGCGGGGCCACGTCCACGATCGGGATCGCGCCGACCCGGATGGCCGTGAGGCCGCCGGCCTCGCCCGAGCCGCCCCCGTCGCCGGACTCCTCGTCCCCGCCTCCGCACGCGGCGAGCACGACGGTGCTCGCCAGGGTGAGGCTGATCAACGTACGACGCACTGGTCCTCCAGAGACTGCTCCGTGCCGGACGCGCGTCACCCGCGTTTCCGACGCATGGTCGGCGGCGGACGCTAGGTCGTCGCCCGGGGTGCGTCAACACGGCGGAGAGGGCCTTTACCGCATCGTGGCCGAGTGCGGAAGGTGGCCGGTGCGGAGCATCCGTCACAGGGACGGATCCGGCCGACGTGATACCCGTCGGGGCTCGAACCTGAGAGTATTTGAGTGATGACTGCTTCACCGTCCGTGCTCGCGGCCGCCGATGACGGCCTCGCCGGTTCCGTTCCCGACTGCGCCGACTACTGGCTCTGCCAGCAGGTCTACGACTGGTTCGGGCTGGACTGGCTGGCGGAGAACGCCCGCGCGCTGATCGCCACGCCCGCCAAGATCCTGCTGATCGTCGTCCTGGCCACGCTGGTGCGCGTCCTGGCCCACCGCGCCATCCGCCGGCTCACCGAGCGCACCGCCTCCGGCAGCGTGCCGACGATCCTGCGGGCCCGCCGCGGCCGCGCCGCCGCGGACACCGACCCGGCCGGGCAGGTGGCCGCCCGGCGCACCCAGCGCGCCGAGGCGATGGGCTCGGTGCTGCGCAGCTTCTCCTCGATCGTCGTGCTCGGGATCGCCGTGGTGCTGGTGCTCGGCGAGCTGGGCATCAACCTGGCCCCGATCCTCGCCAGCGCGGGCGTGGTGGGCGTGGCCCTCGGCTTCGGCGCGCAGAACCTGGTCAAGGACTTCATCGCCGGGATCGGGATCATCCTGGAGGACCAGTACGGCGTCGGCGACGTCGTCGACCTCGGGGAGGCCAGTGGGACCGTGGAGGCGGTGGGCCTGCGGATCACCCGGCTGCGCGACGTCAACGGCGTCGTCTGGTACGCCCGCAACGGCGAGATCATGCGGGTCGGCAACAAGAGCCAGGGCTTCGCCCAGGTGGTCATCGACATGCCGGTCGCCCACGACACCGACCTGGAGCGCTGCCGCGGCGTCATGCAGGAGGTGGCCGACGAGATGTACGACGAGATCGACTGGGCCGCCGTGTTGCTGGCCGCGCCGGAGTCTCTGGGCGTCGAGCAGATCACCTCCGAGGGGGTCTTCATGCGGCTGCAGGTGCGCACCACCAACGCCGACCAGTGGCGGGTCGCCCGCGAACTGCGCATGCGGCTCAAGGAGCGCTTCGTCCTCGAGGGCATCAAGACCCCGCTCCCGCTGCTCGGCACCGTCTCCGGCGCCGCGGCGGGGGTCCGCTGAGCGGCACCGCGCCGACGGGGACGACGTCCGCCGGCGCAGCGCAGAGCCGCCCGGCGACCTTCCGCGAGGTCTTCGCCGAGCGGGAGTTCCGGCCGCTGTTCGGCAGCTACCTGCTGTCGACGATCGGCGACGAGCTCGCCCGGGTCGCGCTGACGGTCCTGGTCTACCAGCGCACCTCCTCTGCCCTGCTGTCGGCGATCACCTTCGGCATCAGCTACCTGCCGTGGCTGCTCGGCGGTCCGGTGCTGTCCACCCTCGCCGACCGCTTCCCGCGGCACCGGGTGCTCATCACGACCGACGTGGCCCGGGCGCTGCTGGTGGCCGGGATGGTGATCCCGGGGACGCCGCTGCCCGTGCTGCTCGGCCTGCTGTTCGTGGTGGCCCTGTGCGCGCCGCCCTTCGAGGCGGCCCGGTCGGCGCTGATGGCCGACGTCCTGTCCGCGGACCGGTACGCGGTGGCCAGCTCGCTGACCAACGTGGGCTCCCAGATCGCCCAGGTGGTCGGCTTCGTGCTGGCCGGTGCGCTGGTCGCCGTCCTGCACCCGTCGGCGGTGCTGCTGCTGGACGCGGCCACGTTCGCCGTCTCGGCGCTGTGGCTGTGGGCGCGGCTCGAACGCCGTCCGGCCCCGGACGGCGGCGCCGCGCGCTCGATCTGGCGGGACGCCGGCGCCGGGTTGCGGCTGATCGGCCGCACTCCCCGGCTGCGCGCGATCATCGCGCTCACCTGGGTGGGCACCCTCTTCGTCAACGCCTCCGAGGGCATCGCCACCCCGCTGGTGGACCAGCTCGGCGAGGGCGCGACGCAGGTCGGCGTCCTCCTCGCGGCCAACCCGCTCGGGGTCACCCTGGGCGGGCTGCTCATCGCCCGGGCCGCGACCCAGCGCCAGCGGGAGCGGCTCGTGCCCGCCCTCGTGGCGCTGTCCCTGGTGCCGATCCTGCTGGCCGGCCTCGTCACCGTGTGGGCCGGGCCGGGCCGCGGCACCTATGTGCTCGTCGTCGCGCTGATGTTCGTCGCCGGCCTGGGGGCCTCCTGGGTGATCCCGCTGAACGTCGCCTTCGTCCAGGCGGTCCCGTCGGCCTTCCGCGGGCGGGCCTTCGGGGTCGCGGTGAGCGGGCTGTACGGCGTGCAGGGACTCGGCGTCCTCGCCGCGGGGCTCGCCGCGGAGGGGCTGTCGGCCGGCGGGGTGGTCGCGCTCATCGGCGGCATCGGGCTGGTCGCCGTCGTCCTGCCGCTGCTGTCGTTCACACGTACGCAGGGTCACGTGGCAGCGGAGGCGTCCGCTGCGGGACCATCGGAGTCGTGAGCTCGAGCCTGCCCTCGGCGCGGACCTTCTACGAGGAGGTCGGCGGCGCCCCGACGTTCGCCCGGCTCGTGGCCCGCTTCTACGCCGGCGTCCGCACCGACCCCGTGCTCGCGCCGCTGTACCCGCAGGACGACTGGGCGGGCGCTGAGGCCCGGCTGCGCGGGTTCCTCGAGCAGTACTGGGGCGGCCCCACCACCTACTCCCAGCAGCGCGGCCACCCGCGGCTGCGCATGCGGCACGCCCCGTTCGCGATCGGCGCCGCCGAGCGGGACGCCTGGCTGTCGCACATGCGCGACGCCGTCGACTCGCTCGAGCTCACCCCCGAGCAGGACGCCACGCTCTGGGGTTACATGGAGATGGCCGCCCGCAGCATGCAGAACCGCTGGCCCGACGACGCGCCCGGCGGCCTCTCCACCATCTGAACAAGGACCTCGTCCTGGAGAAGGACCCCGTCCTCCTCGCGACGGGGCCGACGCCCGCTCGACCCCGAGGAGCCCGGTGACACCGGACCCGTCCCTGACCGCTGCCCGCACCACCGGCCCCGACTGGTGGCGCGACGCCGTCTTCTACCAGGTCTACATCCGCAGCTTCGCCGACGGGAACGGCGACGGCGTGGGCGACCTGGCCGGCATCCGGGAGCGGCTGCCGCACCTCGTGCAGCTGGGCGTCGACGCGCTGTGGATCACGCCGTTCTACCCCTCCCCCATGGCCGACCACGGGTACGACGTGGCCGACCCCCGCGACGTCGAGCCGACGTTCGGCGACCTCGCCGAGTTCGACGCGCTGCTGGCCGAGGCGCACGCCGTCGGCCTCCGCGTCACCGTCGACCTGGTGCCCAACCACACCTCGCACCTGCACGTGTGGTTCCGGGCCGCGCTCGCCGCCGCACCCGGCTCCCCCGAGCGGGCGCGGTACGTCTTCCGCGACGGGCGTGGCCCGGACGGCGACGAGCCGCCGAACAACTGGCCCTCGGTGTTCGGCGGCCCGTCGTGGACGCGGGTGCCCGACGGCCAGTGGTACCTGCACCTGTTCGCGCCCGAGCAGCCGGACCTGGACTTCACCAACCCCGAGGTGCTCGCCGACCTCGAGACCACCATGCGGTTCTGGCTGGACCGCGGCGTCGACGGCTTCCGGATCGACGTCGCGCACGGCATGGCCAAGCCCGCCGGCCTGCCGGACATGCAGCCGATGGAGGACACCGGCCTGCTCGACGACCACGGCCCCGGCGACCACCGCTTCGACGACGACGGCGTGCACGACGTGCACCGGCACATCCGGACGGTGCTCGACGCCCACCCCGGGGCGATGGCCGTCGGCGAGGTGTGGGTCTCCGACGACGACCGGCTGGCGCGGTACCTGCGCCCGGACGAACTGCAGCTGGCGTTCAACTTCAAGCTGCTGACCTCGGACTGGTCGGTCGAGGAGCTCCGCGACGCCGTCGTCCACTCGCTGGCCACCGTGGCGGGCACCCCCGCGCCGGCCTGCTGGGTGCTGTCCAACCACGACCGCCCGCGGCACGTGACCCGCTACGGCGGGGGCGAGCTGGGCACCCGGCGTGCCCGTGCCGCGGCGCTCCTGCAGCTGGCGCTGCCGGGCGCGGCCTACGTCTACAACGGCGACGAGCTCGGCATGCCCGATGTCGACCTGCCCGACGAGGCGCTGCAGGACCCCATCTGGGAGCGCTCGGGGCACGCCGAACGGGGCCGCGACGCCTGCCGGATCCCGGTGCCGTGGTCGGGTACCGAGCCCTCCTACGGCTTCTCCACCCGAGCGGACACCTGGCTGCCCATGCCGCCGGGCTGGGGGCCGCTGACCGCGGAGGCGCAGGCGGCCGACCCCGGTTCGATGCTGTCGCTGTACCGATCGGCGCTCGCGCTGCGGCGGACCTCCCCGGTCTTCGCCGGCGAGTCCCTGGCCTGGCTCCCGGCGCCGGAGGGCTGCTTGGCGTTCCGCCGTCCCGGCGGCCTGGTCTGCCTGCTCAACCTGTCGGGCGACGACGTCCCCCTGCCCGAGGGCGAGGTGCTGCTGGCCAGCGCCGAGGTCGGGGCCGGGGTGCTGCCCACCGATGCGGCGGTCTGGCTGCACGCCTAGCCCCCGCCGAGCCCACGCCGAGCCCTCCGGGCCCGAGGGCGACGGCGCCGCTCCGGTACCTTCCGCCGGAGATCGTGCGGCGCCGCCGCGCCGTCGGGAGGAGCGCACCGTGAAGACCAGGGACCTCGCCTACGTGGCGTTGTTCGCGGCGATCGTGGCGGTGCTGGGGCTGTTGCCGCCGGTGCCGGTGCCGGGGATCCCGGTGCCGATCACCGCGCAGACCCTCGGGGTGATGCTGGCCGGCTCGGTGCTCGGCGCGCGGCGGGGTGGGCTGGCGCTGCTGGTGTTCCTGGCGGTGGTGGCGATGGGCGCGCCGTTGCTGTCCGGTGGCCGGGGCGGGCTGGCGGTGTTCGTGGGGCCGTCGGCGGGCTTTCTGTACAGCTGGCCGATCGCGGCGTTCGTCATCGGTGCGCTGACCCAGCTGTGGTGGCGGCGGCTGAACCTGGCCTGGGCGCTGGTGGCCAACCTGGTCGGCGGAGTGCTGGTGATCTACGCGATCGGGGTGCCGTTCACCAGCCTGTACACCGACATCCCGCTGTCGGCGGCGGCCACCGGCTCGCTGGCCTTCCTCCCCGGTGACGCGGTCAAGGCGGTCGCCGCCTCGGTGGTGGCCGTCGCGGTGCGCCGCGCCTATCCGGTGATCGAGCTGCCGACCCGGCGCGCCACCACCGGCTGAGCTCGATGCGGTGGGGACGGCGCGGCGCCGCGGTCGCGGTCGCGGACGCCCGGCCGCGGACCGGGATCGAGCTGCGCGACGTCGCCCATGCCTACGGCGACCGGAGCGTGCTGGCCGGGGTGTCGGTGACGCTGACCGAGTCCCGGGTCGGCGTGATCGGGGCCAACGGATCGGGCAAGAGCACCTTCGCCCGGCTGCTCAACGGCCTCGTGCTGCCCTCGGCCGGCACCGTGCTGGTCGACGGCCTGGACACCCGCACCCACGCCCGGCAGGTGCGCCGCCGGGTGGGGTTCGTGTTCCAGGACCCCGACGCGCAGATCGTGCACCCCACCGTGGCCGAGGACGTCGCCTTCGGGCTGACCAACCAGGGCCTGCCCCCGGACGAGATCGCCCGCCGGGTGGACGAGGTGCTGGTCCGCTACGGCCTGGCCGGGCACCGCGACCACCCCGCGCACCTGCTCTCGGGCGGGCAGAAGCAGCTGCTGGCGATCGCCGGGGTGCTGGTCATGCGCCCGCAGCGGATCGTGTTCGACGAGCCGACCACGCTGCTGGACCTGGCCAACACCCGCCGGGTGGCCCGGGTGATCGCCGAACTGGAGCAGGACGTCGTGGTGGTCAGCCACCACCTGGAGCTGCTGGCCGGCTTCGACCGGGTGCTGGTCTTCGAGGACGGCCGGGTGGCCGCCGACGGCGCACCGGCCGAGACGGTGCCCTGGTACCTGGCGAGGATGGGCTGATGCTGTCGCTGTACCTACCGGGCGCCAGCCCGGTGCACCGGGCCCCGGCGGGGGGAAAGCTGGCCGCGCTGGCGGCGCTGGGGATCGGGCTGTTCGCCACCGCCCGGCCGCTCGTGGTGGCCGGGGCACTGGCCGCCGTCCTGCTGGTCGGGCTGGTCGTGGCCCGGCTGCCCGCCGCCGCGCTGGCCGCCCAGGCGCGACCGGTGTGGCTCTGGCTGGCCGGGCTGTTCGTCTTCCACCTGCTGGTCACCGACCCGGTCACCGGCACGGTCGCGGTGCTGCGGCTGCTCACCCTGGTGCTGGCCGCCGCGATCGTGACCGCGACCACCCGGGTGACCGCGCTGGTCGCGGTGGTGGAGTGGCTGGCCCGCCCGCTGCAGCTGGTCGGCGTCCGGCCGGCCCGGGTGGGGCTGGTGGTGGCGATGACCCTGCGGTTCATCCCGCTGGTCGCCGAGCAGGCCGCCCGGATCCGGGAGGCCCAGGCCGCCCGCGGCGCCGACCGCGTCCGGATCGGCATGCTCGTCCCGCTGCTCATCGCGGTGCTCCGGCTGGCGCACACCCTCAGCGAGGCACTGGACGCCCGCGGCGCCGACGACGCCCCCGCCCGCACAGCGCGGCGGACCTCCCTGGGGACGACGTGACCGACGGCGTGCTCGCCGAGATCTGGCTGACCGGGACCGCGGCCGGCCCGATGCGCCGGGTCCCCACGGCCCGACTGCTGGCCGGCCAGGGGCTCGAGGGTGACCGGTACGCGCTGGGCGGCGGCACGTGGGCCGCGTACCCGGACCTGGAGAAGCAGCTGACCCTGATCGACGCCGCCGACGTCGCCGCGGTGGCGGCCGAGGCGGGCGTCGAGCTCACGCCCGGGGACACCCGGCGCAACCTGGTGACCACCGGGATCGACCTGCCGTCGCTGGTGGGCCGCTGGTTCGCGGTGGGCGACGCGCTGCTGTTCGGGATGAAGCGCTGCCCGCCGTGCACCCACCTGGAGCGGCTGACAGGAGCCCGGCTGGTGAAGGCGATGGTGCACCGCGGCGGCATCAACGCGGCGGTGTTCGTCGGCGCGCACATCGCTCCCGGCGTGCCGGTGCGCGCGGTCCCGGAGGAGGAGGCGGCCCGGCGAGGTGCCCCCGTCGGCGCCGACCGCCCCGTGCCGCGGGTCGTCGCCGGCTGAGCACCGCGCCCGGCCGTCCGGCGCCGGCCGGGGCGGGGTGACCCTCCAGGAGGCTCGTGCTCTGCCCACCACCGCGGGCAGAGCACGAGCTCCCGCGCAGGAACCTCCCGCCGGCCCGGCCCGTGGAACAGGTGTGGACACCGTGCGCACGCTGTTGAACCTGGTCTGGCTGGTCTTCCAGGGCTGGATCCTGGCCCTCGCCTACGCGCTGGCGGGCCTGGTCGCGTGTCTGCTGGTGGTGACGATCCCCTTCGGCGTCGCCGCCTTCCGGCTGGCCGGCTTCGTGGTCTGGCCCTTCGGTCGCACGACGGTGCGAGCACCCGGCGCCGGTGCGGCCTCGGCGCTGGGCAACCTGGTGTGGTTCCTCGTGGCCGGGTGGTGGCTGGCCCTGGTCCACGTCGTCAGCGGCGTTGCCTTCTGCCTGACCGTCATCGGCATCCCGTTCGGCATCGCCTCGTTCAAGCTCGCCGCGGTCGGCCTGTTCCCCCTCGGCAAGCTGGTCGTGGAGACCACTCCCCCGCGCGACTGGATGCCGGCGGGGGGCGCCGTGGTGCGGCCGGGCGTCCCGGCCCACTGAGCGGAACCGGCGCAGCCGTCAGCTCACGGGCCCCTCATCGGTCCAGCGGCCGAGGAACTCCTTCTCGTCGGGCGTGAGCCGGCGGGGCCGGTTGATCGAGAAGTCGAACGGCACCAGCAGTGTGCTGCCGGTGACCGCCAGGTGCTCGTGGTCGAAGGCCTCGTAGTGGCAGGTGAACGCGGCGGCCCGGATGGCGGACACCCAGATCTGCACGTCGAGCGGGCGGGGCGAGTAGACGACCGGCCGCTTGTACTGGACGTCGTGCGCGGCGACGACGGTGCCGCGGCGCAGGCCGGTCCGCTCCTCGAGCGACGCCCGCTCGAAGAACAGGTCGACGCGGGCCATCTCGAAGTACTGCAGGAAGATCACGTTGTTGACGTGGCCGTAGGCGTCCATGTCCGACCAGCGCATCGGGACCTGCACCGTGTACCGCACGGCCGACACCCTGCCGCACCGCCGCAGGTGCCGCCCGGGCGGACCGGCGACCGGGCAGCCCCGGAGACGCCGACGGCCGGCCGGAGCGCGAGCTCCGGCCGGCCGTCGGTGGCCCCTCTGCTGAGGGTCCTTCGTCAGTCCCGGGACAGCTTCCGGTAGGTGGCGCGGTGCGGGCGGGCGGCCTCCGGGCCGAGCCGCTCGACCTTGTTCTTCTCGTAGTCGGCGAAGTTGCCCTCGTACCAGAACCACGTCGACTCGCCCTCGTAGGCGAGGATGTGCGTCGCCACGCGGTCGAGGAACCACCGGTCGTGGCTCACGACCACGGCGCAGCCGGGGAACTCCAGCAGCGCGGACTCGAGACTGGTCAGCGTCTCCGTGTCGAGGTCGTTGGTCGGCTCGTCGAGCAACAGCAGGTTGCCGCCCTGCTTGAGGGTCAAGGCGAGGTTGAGGCGGTTGCGCTCACCACCGGACAGCACGCCGGCCGGCTTCTGCTGGTCCGGGCCCTTGAACCCGAAGGCGGCGACGTAAGCCCGCGAGGGCATCTCCACGTTGCCGACCTGGATGTGGTCCAGGCCGTCGGAGACGACCTCCCACAGCGTCTTCTTCGGGTCGATGCCGGCACGGTTCTGCTCGACGTAGGACAGCTTGACCGTCTCGCCGACCTTGATCTCGCCGTCGTCGGGCTTCTCCTCGCCGACGAGCATCTTGAACAGCGTGGTCTTGCCGACGCCGTTCGGGCCGACGACGCCGACGATGCCGTTGCGCGGCAGGGTGAAGGACAGGTCGTCGATCAGGAGGCGGTCACCGAAGCCCTTGGTCAGGTCCCGGGTCTCGACGACGACGCTGCCCAGCCGCGGACCCGGCGGGATCTGGATCTCCTCGAAGTCCAGCTTGCGGTACTTGTCGGCCTCGGCGGCCATCTCCTCGTAGCGCTGGAGGCGGGCCTTGCTCTTGGCCTGGCGGGCCTTGGCGCCGGAGCGGACCCACTCCAGCTCCTCCCTGAGGCGCTTCGCCCGCTTGGCGTCCTTGGCGCCCTCGACCTTGAGCCGGGCGGCCTTGGTCTCTAGGTAGGTCGAGTAGTTCCCCTCGTAGGGGTAGGCGCGGCCGCGGTCGAGCTCGAGGATCCACTGGGCCACGTTGTCGAGGAAGTACCGGTCGTGGGTGACGGCCACGACGGTGCCGGCGTACTTCTCCAGGTGCTGCTCCAGCCACGCCACGCTCTCGGCGTCGAGGTGGTTGGTGGGCTCGTCGAGCAGCAGCAGGTCCGGCGCCTCGAGCAGCAGCTTGCACAGCGCCACGCGGCGGCGCTCACCACCGGAGAGCACGGTGACGTCGGCGTCGCCCGGCGGGCAGCGCAGCGCGTCCATCGCCTGCTCGATGCGGGCGTCGAGCTCCCAGCCGTCGTGGTTCTCGATGAACTCCATGAGCTCGCCCTGCTCGCCGAGGAGGGCGTCGAAGTCGGCGTCGGGCTCCCCCATCGCCGCGCTGACCTCCTCGAAGCGGGTCAGGGCGTCGCGGAGGGGCTTGACCGCCTCCTCGACGTTGCCGCGCACGTCGAGCTCCTCGTTGAGCGGCGGCTCCTGCAGCAGGATGCCGACCGAGGCGCCCGGCGCCAGGTTCGCGTCCCCGTTGGAGGGGTGCTCCAGACCGGCCATGATCTTGAGGACGGTGGACTTGCCGGCGCCGTTCGGTCCGAGGACGCCGATCTTGGCGCCGGGCAGGAACGACAGGGTGACGTCGTCCAGGATCACCTTGTCGCCGTGCGCCTTGCGCGCACGCACCATCGTGTAGATGTACTGAGCCACTGGGTTTCGCAGGCCTTCCGTCGATTCGCGAGTGGGGGGCGGGCCGGCGGGCTGCCGGCCCGCCCCCGTGCGTTCTCGCCTCCGATCCTCCCAGCCCGGGCGACTAGACGTGCGCGGGCTCCGCGGTGAGGTCCTCGGCGGTCACGTCGTGCAACGCCGAAGGGTCCTCCACGTAGTCCCGCCCGGACACCGGGACCGCGGACAACGCGGGGAAGGCGTCCTCCGCGGTGGCAGCCGACGGCGACAGCGGGCCGTCGGCCGCCGCGTCGGCGGGCTCGCCGGGACGCGCCGACCTGCTCCGCCGGAACTCCGCCGTCCCGCGGGCGAGGTTCGGCCCGACGGCGAACGCGCGGATGCGCGGCGTGCTCCGCCGGCCGTTGTCGCTGTCCCAGCTGTGCGTGGTCAGCGTGCCGTGGACGATCAGCGGGTCGCCCTTGCTGACGCTGCCGGACACGTTGCCGGACAGGTCGTTCCAGCACTCGACGTCGACCCAGAAGGTGCCGGCGTCGACGAACTCCTGCGCCCGGTTGTCGTAGCGGCGGGCGGTGGAGGCCATGCGGAAGTTGGTGACGGTGCCGTTCTCCAGCCGCACGCGGCGGGGCGAGTCGACGACGTTGCCGACGACGGTGACGTGGGTGTCGTTCACGGTGCTCCTCGGGGCTGCTGCGCCGGGGACCGGCGCCACCGGCACGGTGCCGGTGTCCCCCGACCCTGGGCCCGAGCCGGTGGTCGGCCGACCGCTCCGGAGCATCTGTGGACGACGGTGCCGCCTGTGGACGGCGGCGGACCGCCCGCACCGGTGGAGTGGTCTGCTGCCGGGCATGACGTCGCTAGGGACACCGACCGCGCACCGCCCACGCCCGCGCGGTGAGCGAGATGGAGCCGTCGTCGCCGACGGGCAGGCGGGAGCGCAGGGCCTCCCGCAGCGCGGCCCGGTGCTCGTCCGCCAGCGACACGGCGTACGCGGGTGCCGGTCCGGTCCCACCCAGGAACGGCGTCCAGTAGTCGTCGAAGTCGGGGAAGACGGTCGGGACGACGGTCTCCTCGACGGTCACGTCCTCGAGCCCCGCGGCGGCGAAGAGGTCGTGCAGCGGCCCCGGCGCGCAGTCGGGGAACCGCCGCCCCTCGTCGAGATCGGCGGCGGCGGGGTCCAGGTCGGTGGCGGCGTCCCAGAAGTACCGCATCAGCTGCATCTCCCCGGCGTAGTCCCAGACGTAGGCCGCGACCACGCCGCCGGACCGCGCCGCACGCCGCATCTCGGCCAGGGCGAGACGGCGGTCGGAGACGAAGTTGAGCACCAGGCCCGAGACCACCGCGTCGACGGAGCCGTCGGCCACGGGCAGCGCCTGGGCCGTGCCCTGACGGAAGGACGCGCGGCCGTCCCGCACCTGCGCGGCGGCGGAGGCGAGGAAGTCGGCCGAGGGATCGACGCCGACCACCGCCGCCGGCGCGCACGCCGCGAGCACCTCTCCGGTCAGCGCGCCCGTTCCGCACCCGACGTCGAGCCAGGTGCTCCCCCGGGGCACCGACAGCCCGGCGAGGAACGGCCGTGCCACCAGCCGGCTCCACCGCCCGACGTACGCCTCGTAGTGGGCGCCACCCGCCCACGGTGCCCCGGTCGGGGTCACTCCGCCCACGGCACGCCTCCCGACGATCGGCGACGGTGCGCCGCACATGGTCACCCGCTCGGGCGACAGTCACCAGGAGGGCGGTCGCGGGTCGGCGCTGCTGCGGGCCGCGCGGGAGCGCCAGGTGCGATGATCGGCACCCGAGCGCCCGTAGCTCAGCGGATAGAGCAGGTGCCTTCTAAGCACTTGGTCGCAGGTTCGATCCCTGCCGGGCGCGCCCCCGGCCCCTGGCCCGACGACTTGAGCCGTCCTCCAAGTGCGGCACCAGGCGGGGACAAGTCCGTCGAAAGCACCCGCCGTCATGGTTCCTCCCGAACCCGTTGGAGGAGGAACCATGACCCAGCAGATCCACGACCCCCGCTTCGCCCCGCAGCCGCCCGTCCCGCCGGCCGGCGGCTACGGCCAGCCGCCCCTCGCCCAGCCGTCGTTCGGGCCTCCGCCCCTCGGCCAGCCGCCGTTCGGGCCTCCGCCGGGCGGCTTCGGCGGCCCGCCGCCGGCTCCGCGCAAGAGGACCGGCGCGATCATCGGTGGCATCGTCGCCACGCTCGTCGTCCTGGGCGGCCTCGCCCTCGGCGCGGTATTCCTGTTCGGCACGACGACCATCGACACCGCCGAGGCCGAGCGGCAGATCGCCGCAATGACCGAGGAGCAGGTCGGCGTGGCGGCGGCCGACGTCCAGTGCCCCGAGGACGTCGAGGCGGTGGCCGGTGAGAGCTTCTCGTGCACCGCGACGCTCGACGGCCAGCCCGCCACCTTCACCGTCGACCAGACCGACGACGAGGGCAACGTCCAGATCACCGGCGACAACCAGTTCGTGGTCGTGGCCGACGTCGAGGCCTTCCTCGCCCAGGAGATCGGGAACCAGGCCGGCGTCGAGGCCACCGCGAGCTGCGAGACCGAGGGCCGGACCGTCCTGGTCGACGCCGCCGGCACGGCGATCCCCTGCACCGTGACCAACGCGACGGACGCCACCGACGCCGTCGACGTGGCCGCCACGGTGGACGACGCCGGCGACGTCACCTACGAGGTGCTCTGAGCACCTGGCCCCTCCGGGGGCCGGACGACGAGGGCGGTGGCGCCGGGTCAGCCCGGGGCCACCGCCCTCGTCGTCAGCGCTGCGCCGGGGGCACCCAGCCGATGGCCGGCGCCACGTGCGCGACGATCGTCTCCAGCAGGCGTGCGTTGTAGTCCACGCCGAGCATGTTCGGCACCGTGAGCAGGAGAGTGTCGGCCTCCCGCACCGCCGCGTCCTTGGCCAGCTCCTCGGCGAGCTGGTCGGGCTCCCCGACGTAGCTCTTCCCGAACCGCGCGCGGACGCCCTCGAGCAGGCCGACCTGGTCCTCCCCGGAGCGCTCGCTGAAGTACTGCCGGTCGAGGTCGGTGACGAGAGGCATGACACTGCGGCTCACCGACACCCGCGGCTCCCGGTCCCACCCCGCCTCCGTCCACGCGGACCGGTAGCGGGCGATCTGCTCGGCCTGCAGCTCGTCGAAGGGCACGCCGGTGTCCTCGACCAGCAGCGTCGAGCTCATCAGGTTCAGCCCCTGGCGCGCCGTCCACTCGGCCGTGGCCCGGGTGCCCGAGCCCCACCAGATCCGGTCGGCCAGCCCGGGCGACTGCGGCTGGATCGCCAGCCGGCCCTGCGCGCCACCGGTCATGGCGGGATCGGCGTCCACGACCGGCTGGCCGGCGATCGCGGCGAGGAACAGCGCCGTCTTCTGCCGGGCGAAGTCGGCGTCGGTCTTCCCCTCCGGCGGCACGAACCCGAACGCCTCCGAGCCGCGCAGCGCCGTCTCGGGTGACCCGCGGCTGATCCCCAGCTGCAGCCGGCCGTCGCTGAGCAGATCGGTCGCGGCCGCCTCCTCCGCCATGTACAGCGGGTTCTCGTACCGCATGTCGATGACGCCCGTGCCGATCTCGATGCGACCGGTGCGAGCGGCGATCGCAGCCAGCAGCGGGAACGGCGAGGCCAGTTGGCGGGCGTAGTGGTGCACCCGCACGAACGCGCCGTCGACGCCCAGTTCCTCGGCCGCGACGGCCAGCTCGACGCTCTGCACCAGCGCGTCCCGCCCGGTCCGCACCTGCGAGCCGGGGATCGGCTGCCAGTGTCCGAAGGACAGGAACCCGATCCGCTTGCCGTGGTCCATCCCGGCTCCTCTCTCCGTCACGGAGCCAACCCCCGGGGCCACCCACCGGATTCCCGGAACAGCAAGAGCGGAACGGGTCCGTTCCCCCGAACTGGGGATGCGACGTGACCCGGCCGGGGGTGCCGGACGCCGCCCCCGCGCAGGCAGGGTCTGAGCACCGGCCGACCTCCGTGTCGGCCGGACCGCCAGCACAGGGGGTAGCGCCGACGCCGCCGTGATCCGCCACAGCCCCGGGCGCAGGTCCGGCGGCCGAGCGCGGCCCCAGCAGTACCGATCCCAGGGGAGCCCACCCGTGAAGTCCTCGCGCATGACCGTAGCCGCCACCATCGGCACCGTCGGCGTCCTGCTCTCCCCCACGGTCGCGCTCGCCGACGAGGGGGACTCGGGCGCCACCTACCGGTCCTCGGCCTCGACCCCCGACGCGGCCGACGTCCGGTCGCTGGTCGAGGACATCCGCGCCGAGGAGTCCGAACGCCGCGAGCGGGCGGCCGCCGACGACGACCGCGCGTGGACCCGCGACGGGAACGACGAGAACTCCGGGAACTCCGACGGCGGCAGCTCCCGCGACCCCGACGACGACTCCGCGGACGAGGGCTCCGGCAACGAGGGCTCCGGCGATCAGGACGATGCCTGGGAGCGTGAGCAGCGGGAACGGCAGCGCGAGCGCGGGAGCCAGGAGTGGCAGGAGCGGCAGGACCGCCGGGGACGCGGCGAGGCCGGCATCGACCTCGCCGCCTGGGCCGAGGACGGCACCGTCACGCTGCGCTGGACCGTCCACCGCAACGGCCAGGACGTCGACGGCGTCCTGCTCGGCCGGGACGACCCCGACTCGTCGGGCTCGGGCGCCCGCACGACGACCGTGCGCGACCTCTCCGGCACCCTCGAGGTCCGGCGGCTGCAGGAGGGCGAGACGTACACGTTCTTCGCGGCGCCGATCGTCGACGGGGAGATCGGGGATGCGGTGACCGTGGAGGTGACCGTCGACGACGACGGCCACCGCGCGCCGTGGGGCCGGGACCACGACGACGACGAGGACGAGGAGCCCACCACCCCGACCACGCCCACCACCCCGACCACGCCCACCACCCCGACCACGCCCACCACCCCGACCACACCCACCACCCCGACCACACCCACCACCCCGACGACACCCACGGACCCGACCACGCCCACGACGCCCACGACGCCCACCACCCCGACCACACCCACGACGCCGACGACACCGACGACACCGACGACTCCGCCGGTGGACCCGGGCGCCGAGTGGCAACTCGTCCTGGACCAGCAGTTCACGAACCCGGCGGCGATCGGCCAGTTCACCGACGTCTACCCCGGCTACGGCGGCTACGACGGCTTCACCGACACCTCGGGGAACGGCCGCTACGACACCGAGACGACGACCTCCGTCGCCAACGGCATCGTCGACGTCTGGGTGCACACCATCGGGGGGCAGGCGACCACCGCCGCCATCACCCCGGTCATCAACGGCAGCAGCGTCGAGGGCCAGCTCTACGGGCGGTACGAGGTCCGTTTCCGGTCCGACACCGTCCCGGGCTACAAGATGGCCTGGCTGCTGTGGCCGGCCTCCGACGACTGGAACGAGGGGGAGATCGACTTCCCCGAGGGCAGCCTCGGCCAGGAGATCGCCGCCTTCTCGCACGACGTCACCGGCAACCCGGCGCGCAACGCCTTCGCCGTCGACACCGGGACGACGATGCAGGACTGGCACACCGCGGCCATCGAGTGGCGGCCCGGCAGCGTGACCTTCGTGCTCGACGGGCAGCCCTTCACGACGAACGACCCGACCGCGATCCCCACCACACCGATGCGCTGGGTCCTGCAGACGGAGACCGAGCTCTCCGGCCCGGCTCCCTCGGCCACCGCGCAGGGCCACGTCCAGATCGACTACGTCCGGGCCTGGACGCTCGGCTGACCGACCTGGCACCCGGGACGGCCCCGCCCGCGAGGGCGGGGTCATCCATCCCGCCCCAGCCGCCCCGCCGGCCCCGCTGACGAGCACTTCGTCACGGAGTGTGTCCGGTTGACCACGACTCACCGCGGGCAGGTTCCGTCACTTGGCGGCATCGGTCCCTCACCCTGTCAGGGTGAACCTGAGTGCCCCCGACGTACCGCGGCCCCGGGCGGGGAGCCCTGGCGCCGCCGCCGGCTCGCGGCTCCGGGCCATCGACACGCTGCTGGCCGACCGCGGCCAGCTCTTCCGCGCCCTCTTCCTCGCCGCGCCGATCCCCAAGGCCCTCGTCGACCTCGACGGGCACCTCCTCGTGGTCAACGAGGCCCTCTGCACCCTCACCGGCCGGCCGGCGGAGGACATGGTCGGCCGGCACGTCGACCTGCTGGCCCACCCCGACGAGGCGCCGGTCCCTGACGTGGCCCCGACCGCCGAGCAGCCGCTGGACCCCTGGCTGCGGGTGGACGGCGAGCGCCGGCTGCGCCGCGCCGACGGCAGCGAGCTGTGGGCCACCCAGTCGCACGAGGTCATCCACACCAGCACCGGGACGCCGCAGTTCGTCGTCCTGTCGCTGGTGGACGTCACCGATCGGAGGCGCGCGGAGGAGGACCTCGTCCGCCGGGCGTTCACCGACCCGCTCACCGGCCTGCCCAACCGGCGGGCCCTGGGCGAGCGGCTCAACCACGCGCTCGCCCTCTCCCGCCGCCGCGGGCTGCAGGTCGGCCTGGTGCACCTGGACCTCGACCGGTTCCAGGCGGTCAACGACGTCCTCGGCCACGAGGCCGGCGACCAGCTGCTCATCCAGGTCGCCGACCGGCTGCGCTGGAGCACCCGCGTGGAGGACACCGCCGTGCGGCTGGGCTCCGACGAGTTCCTCATCCTCGCTGAGGACGTCGAGGACCTGGAGGGGCTCCGGGCGCTGGCCGACCGGCTCCTGTCGGTCCTGGACGACCCGTTCCTCATCGGTGACCGCGAGATCGTGCTGTCGGCCAGCGTCGGCCTCACCCTGGGCAACGACGTCGCCCCCGACGACCTGCTCCGCCAGGCCCACATCGCGCTGACCCGCGCCCAGGCCGACGGCAGCCGGGCCCGGATCGAGGTGCACGACGGCGTGCTCAGCGACAGCGAGGTCGACCAGTTGCAGCTGGAGGCCGACCTCCGGCACGCGCTGGAGTCCGACGAGCTGCGGCTGTTCTACCAGCCGATCGTGGCGCTCTCGGACGAGACGCTGCTCGGCTACGAGGCGCTGATCCGCTGGCAGCACCCCACCCGCGGGCTGCTGCCGCCCGGCGCCTTCCTGGCCGCCGCCGAGGACAACCGGCTCACCTCGCGGCTGGGGGCCTGGGTGCTGCGGCAGGCCTGCTTCGACGCGGCCGGCTGGCCCGCGGGGCTGCGGGTCCACGTCAACATCTCCGCCCGCCACCTGGCCGAGCCCGGGTTCGCCGAGCTGGTGACCGACGCCCTGGCCGAGTCGGGCCTGCCGCCGGAGCGGCTGGAGCTGGAGATCACCGAGTCGACGGCGCTGTTCGCGGCCGAGGCGACGCTGCAGGCGGTGTCCGAGGTGACCGACGCCGGCGTGACCCTCGCACTCGACGACTTCGGCACCGGCTACTCGGCGATCACCGCGCTGCACCGGCTGCCCATCCACACCGTGAAGATCGACCGCTCGTTCGTCGCCGACGTCGTCACCGAGCCCTCGACCGCGGCGCTCGTGCAGGGTCTGGTGCAGCTCGGCCTCGGCATGGGCCTGCAGGTGATCGCGGAAGGCATCGAGGACCTCGAGCAGGCGCAGTGGCTGCGCGACCACGGCTGCGTGATGGCGCAGGGCTACGCCTTCGGCCGGCCCGCGCCGCTGCCCAGCCACGAGCCGACGACCGAGGACGTCGAGCTGGCCGGGACCCTCCCGCCCGGGACGGTCACCGTCGAGGACGTCCTGGCCGCCGAGCAGCCGCCCGCCGGCGCCCCGGCCGAGCCGCTGCCCTCCGACCCGGCGCCCGACCAGGACTGAGCACGACCGAGGCGCGGTGCCGTGAGGGACGACACAGGGCGGCTGACCTGTGCGGCGGCGACGATGGGGGCGTGCGAACCGACGTCGCGGCGACCCTGACGATCTCCTCCCCCGCCCCGGCGACGGCGTTGCTCCAGGTGGCGGTGGCGGCGCCCCTGGAAGAGCAGCTCACCGTCCTCTGCGACGGCCGGCCGCTGGAGGTGCGGGAGCTTGCCGTCGGCGAGGCCCGCGTGCACCGGGTCGAGCTCGGCGCGGGGACGACGACGGTGGCCTACACCGCCGCGACCGACCGCGACGGCCCCCCGCGTGCGGTCACCCCGGCCGCCTGGGCCGAGGCGCTGCGCCCGAGCCGCTACTGCCCGTCCGACCAGCTCGAGGGGTTCGCCTCGACCGAGTTCGACGGCACCCTGCCGCGCGCCGAGCTGGTCGAGACCGTCGCGACCTGGGTGCACGACCGGCTGGTCTACACCTCCGGCGCCAGCCGCCCGGTCGACACCGCCGTCGACACCCTGCTGGCCGGCCGTGGCGTCTGCCGCGACTACGCGCACCTGACGGTCACCCTGCTGCGCGCCCTGGAGGTGCCGGCCCGGCTGGTCGCGGTCTACGCCCCGGGACTGGACCCGATGGACTTCCACGCCGTCGTCGAGGCCGACGTCGACGGCACGTGGTGCGTCGTGGACGCGACACGCCTGGCGCCGGTGCGCTCGCTGGTCCGCATCTGCTCCGGCCGGGACGCCGCCGACGTCGCGTTCCTCACCACGCTGGGCGGCGTCGCCCGCTTCGAGTCGATGACGGTCACGGCCACCGTCGACGGCCGGCTGCCCGAGCCCGGGACGGCACCCCACCCCCTGCCCTGACGAAGTGCCCCCTGCCCCCCGACCGACCGCGGCGGGACCCGGCAGGATGGGCGCGTGCGGACGACGGACAGCAGAGAGGTCTACCGCAACCCGTGGATCCGGGTGCGGGAGGACCAGGTGGAGCTCGTCGACGGGTCGGCCGGCGTCTACGGCGTCATCGAGAAGCCGCACTTCGCGCTGGTGCTGCCGTACGAGCGGGACGGCTTCTGGCTGGTCGAGCAGTACCGCCACCCGGTCGCCCGGCGCACGTGGGAGTTCCCGCAGGGCACCTGGACGCCCGGCTCCGAGGGCAGCCCCGAGGACCTGGCCCGCGCGGAGCTGGCCGAGGAGACCGGACTGCGGGCCGGCGCGCTGCGGCACCTGGGCCACCTCGACCTCGCGCCGGGCCAGAGCACCCAGGAGTTCGACGTCTGGGTGGCCACCGACCTGGTGCCCGGCCCGGTCGCGCGCGAGGCCACCGAGGCCGACATGCGCTCGGAGTTCGTGCCCGAGGCGGAGCTGCGGGCGATGGTCCGCGACGGCCGGTTCACCGACGGGCCGAGCCTGGCCGGCTACAGCCTGCTGCTCCTCGACCGCCTCTGACAGGCCATCGTGGCCACGATGGCCCCTCGGGTCAGCCGCGCCAGGTCTCCAGCAGGCGCAGCCAGATCTCGCTCATCGTCGGATAGGCCGGCACCGCGTGCCACAGCCGGGCGATCGGCACCTCACCCGCGACCGCGACGGTCGCCCCGTGCAGCAGTTCGGCCACCCCGGGCCCCACGAAGGTGACGCCGAGCAGCACCTCGCGCTCCGTGTCGACGACCGCGACCGCCGTCCCGGTGTAGCCGTCGGCGTGCAGCGACGCCCCGGCGACGTTGCCCAGGGGGTACTCGACGACCCGGTGCGGCACGCCCGCCTCGGCCGCCCGCGCGCGGGTCAGCCCGACGCTGGCCACCTGTGGATCGGTGAAGACCACCGACGGCGTCGCCAGCCGGTCGGCGGTGGCCGCGGTCGGCGACCAGTCCGCCGTCGACACCCGCTCGCCGCGGGCGCGGGCCACGATCGCCGCCCCGGCCTGGCGGGCCTGGTACTTGCCCATGTGGGTCAGCTGCCGCCGGCCGTTGACGTCGCCGATGCCGTAGAGCCACGGCACGCCGCGCACCTGCAGCGAGTCGTCGACGTCGAGGTACTCGCCCGGCTCCAGCCCGACGGTGTCCAACCCGGCGTCCCGCGTCCGCGCCCGGCGGCCGACGGCGACCAGCACCTCGTCGCCGCGCAGCTCGCCGTTCGTGCACCGCAGCACCAGCTCGTCGCCGTCCCGGCGGGCGGCGGTGACGTCGGTGCCGAGCCGGACGTCGACGCCACGCTCGCGCAGCGCGGCGGTGACCGCGTCCCCGGCCTCGGGCTCCATGTCGTCCAGCAGCCGGTCGCCGCGCTGCAGCAGGGTGACCTGCGACCCCAGCGCCTGCCAGGCCATGGCCATCTCGCACCCGACGTAGCCACCGCCGACGACGAGCAGCCGGCCGGGCGCCTCCTTGGCGCTGGTCGCCTCCCGCGGGGTCCACGGCGCGACGTCGGCCAGGCCGTCCACCGGCGGCACGGCCGCCTCCGACCCGGTGCAGACGGCGACCGCGTGCCGGGCGGTCAGCCGGGTCGTCGTCCCGCCGTCCCCGGTGACGACGACGGTGCGCTCGCCGTCCAGGCGCCCGGTGCCGCGGAACAGGGCGATGCCGGAGCGGTCGACCCACTGCGCCTGCGACGAGTCGTCCCAGTGGTGGGTGAAGGAGTCGCGGCGGGCGAGGGTGGCGGCGACGTCCTGCTCGCCGGTCACCGCCTGCCGCGCGCCGTCCACCGCGCGGGCCGCGGCGAGCGCCTCGGTGCCGCGCAGCAACGCCTTGCTCGGCATGCAGGCCCAGTAGGAGCACTCCCCGCCGACCAGCTCGGCCTCGACGAGGGCGGCGGTCAGCCCACCCCGGACGACGATGTCGGCGACGTTCTCCCCGGTCGACCCGGCCCCGAGGACGACGACGTCATAGGTGTTCTCCACCTGAGGGATCCTGTCGGTGTGGTCCACTCGCCGCCATGCCGGTCGACGCCGCCACGTTCACCGAGGCCCTCCGCCAGTACGCCGCGGGGGTCTGCCTGCTGACGGTGCAGGACGACATCGACGACGTCGGCACCACCGTCTCCTCGGTGATGAGCGTGTCGGCGCGGCCCCCGCTGGTGGCCGTCGGGCTGACCGCGGGCGGCTATCCGGCGGAGGTGCTCGAGGCGGTCGGCCGGTGCGCGCTGACCGTGCTGGCCGCCGAGCACGCCATCGTCGCCAGCCGGTTCTCCTCGGCGGGGCGACCGAGCGCCCGCCACCTGCTGGAGTCGGTGCCCTGGCGGCGCGCGGCCGGGAGCGGGGCGATCGTCCTCGACGGCGGACTGGCGGCGCTGGACTGCCGGGTGGAGCGGCTCATCGAGGCCGGGGACCACGTGCTCGCCCTGCTCGAGGTGGTCGACGTGCCGGTGCTGACCGGGGCCGGCGACCCGCTGGTGCGGCTGCGGGGGCGCTACGTCGACGGCTCCGGAGCGCCCGCGGGCCGCGGGTGAGCGGGGACTGTCACATTCCGCGCCCCGGCGGTGCTGAAGGGGCATGGAGCTCGTTCGGCCGGCAGGACCGGCACCGGCCGGCGGACTGGCGGTGACCGGTCGCGGCCGGCGCCGGGTCCGGGGGGAGGACGGCGGAGCGGTGGCGACTCGAGCGGTCGGCGGAGCCGCGCGGGCCGACCTCGGTGAGGTCTTCCGCCGCGACTACCAGCGGGTCGTCGGGGTCGCCGCCCGGGTCCTCGGCTCGCGGGACCAGGCGGAGGACGTCGCCCAGGAGGTGTTCCTGTCCTTCGCCCGCTCGTCGGTGCCCTCCGGCGAGGCCGGCCCGTGGCTGTCGGTCGCCGCGGCCCACACCGCCCTGAACCTGATCCGCTCGGGTCGCCGCCGCACGTCGCGGGAGGAGTCCGCCGCCGCCACCGAGGCCGCCGTCGTGCCCGACGTGGCCGAGGCGGTCCTGGCGCTCGAGGACCGCAGCCGCGTGCGGGCGGCGCTCGCCCGGCTGCCCCGCAAGCAGGCCGTGGCCCTCGTGCTGCGGCACAGCGGCCGGAGCTACGCCGAGGTCGCCGCGGCGCTCGACATGTCCCCCGGCAGCGTCGGCACCACCGTGCGGCGCGCCGAGTCCGCCCTTCGCGAGGAGTTGAACCGTCATGCGTCATCCGACTGAGGGCGTGCTGCGCCGGCTGGTCGACGAGCCGGCCGGCGTGACCGACGACGACCGCGCCCACGTCGCCGGCTGCCCGACCTGCCTGCGTGCACTGGAGACCGCCCGCGCCGATGCGCAGCTCGTCGGCTCGGCGCTCGCGCCGTCCGCCGCCGGGACCGTCGACACCGACGCGGCCTGGGCCCGGTTCACGGCCGCCGCGGCGACGGCTGCTCCCGGACGCCGGCCGGCGGCGGCCGCCGCGCGCGGCCGGTGGTGGACGACGGTG
>NZ_JALPKQ010000038.1:0-56699 GCF_051383655.1 Geodermatophilus sp. CPCC 205761 | reverse complement strand
CCGACTTTGCTGCGCGGCCGGGGCCGGCGCCGTGCCCGTCCGGAGGGGGTCGCCGTCGGGATCGCCCGCGACCTGCGGTCCCGCCGTCGGGAGCCCGGCCGCCGGGCCCCGCGGCGGTGTCCCGGACCGCCGGCCCGCGGTCGTGCCGGGGTGGCCGGCCACCGCGGGCGGCGGGGGGATCAGCACGACGTGCGGGGCACCGTCGTCCGGGTGCGCGGGCCCTGGGCCGTCCGTGGAGGGAGCCGGCGCGGGGTCGGCGTCCGCCGCGGCCCGCAGAGCCGGCCGGCGGCCGGCGGCCGGCTCCTCCGGTGCCGCCACCCCGGTCCCCCGGCGGTCGGGTCGAGGCGCCGGTTCCGGCGTCGAGGCTGCCCCGGTCGTGGTCGGCCCCGGCTCCGGGTGGGCGGGCACCGGAGGAACGCCGGAGTCCGCGGGTCGGGGCAGCCCGCGCCCGGCCGAGCCGGTGTCCTCCGGGTGGGACGGCACGGGGCCCGGTCCCTCGGCGGCGTGCTCCTCCGCCGACGGAACGGCCTCCGGCGGCGACCCGGGCGGGACCGCGACGACCTCACGCCGCGGCGGGCGCGCCGCGCCGACGGGCGCGGGCCGGTCAGCCACCGACACCGGCCGGTCGGCCACCGATGCCGGCCGCGACGGCCCGTCCGGGCCGGCCCGGCCCGCGACCGGCTGCGACCCGGTCGGAGGCGGAGGCGCCGCGGCCGGCGACGGAACGGCGGGGCGGTCCGGTCGGGCCGGCCGGCCGGGATCCGCGTCGTCCGGACGCCGGCGTGCCGGCGCGGGGGTCCCCTCCCCGGGCACTCCGTGGACCTCGGCGCGGCCATCGGGCGCGGCGCCGGCCGCCGACCGCAGCGGCAGCACGGCGGTAGGCCCCGTCCGCGGGGCGGAGGCCTGCGGTGCCGCGGTGCGCCGCCGGGAGGCGGGCGCCGACCGCCGCGACCGGGGGGCCGGCTCGCGGAACCAGCGACTCCCCGCGCCGCCCGGTGGGGAGAAGCGGACCTCGACACCGGCCGGGTCCGGGAGGCCGAGGAGCCGCAGGACGCCGCCGCGGTGGCGGAACCGCTGACCGCTGCCGCCCAGCACGGCGGTCAGGAGGCCGTCAGTGGCCATCGTCGAGCCCCTCGATCTCCTCGGCCAGGAGGTCGATGTAGGTGCGGCGCCGGGCCTGCGACAGCGCCAGGACGTCCGGCTCGCTCCAGCCGTAGTGCCAGGCGAGCACGTGCACCTCGCGGTACAGCAGGTCGGCGTCGGTGCGCAGGTCCCCGAAGAAGAAGCGGTGCAGGTCGAACGGCACGGTGAAGGGGCGGCCGCACTCGACGCAGCTCGTGGTCATGGTGCGCTCGACCCGGGGCGCCAGCCGCTCCATCTCCGCCTCGAGCTCCGCGCGGGCCCGCGGGCTCAGCGCCGCCACGCAGTCCTCGCTCGGCGGGTCGGCGCCCAGCACGCAGCGGCGCAGCAGCGCGGTCAGGGCCGCCGCCTCGTTGTGCTCGGCCCAGGGCGCCACCGCCTCCTGGTCGGCCCCGTTGGGCAGGCGGAAGCGGATCTCGCTGCGCGCGTCGTCCGCCTCGGACGAGAGCCGGACGGTGTAGTCGGGGGCCGGGAGCGGTGACCCGTGCACCGGGACGTCGGACACGGCGAACTCGATCGCGACCTGCTCGCCGCAGGCCTCCCACGGGCAGACCAGCGTGGCGCGGACCTCGTCGCCGAAGGTGAGCTGCCGCAGCTGCAGCAGCAGGTAGTCCCGGTCGCCGACGAGCAGCCGGCGCACCACGTCGGTGGGCACGGGGGCCATCTCGCCCAGGCGGGTCAGGCAGCGACCGAGCACCGCCGTCACCAGGGCCGGCGGGTTGCCGCCGTCCCCGCCGGCCAGCAACTCCTCCTCGTGGCCGGTGAGGGGGCGCAGGGCCACCGTCCGGTGACGTCGCCCGGCCTCGTCCCAGAAGCCGCCGGGGAGCACGCCGGCGCGGTCGTCGAGCATCGCCGGTCAGGTCTCCGGGAGCTCGACGACCGAGGTGTCGCGGACCCAGCCCTCGTTCTCGAGCTTGATCGTGCTGATCATCACCGCGTTCGTCGAGGCGTCCAGCTGGGGCAGCGCCTGGTACTCCGAGACCCAGCAGCGGAAGACGTTGTAGGCCAGGACCTTGTGGCCCTGGTGGTCGAAGACCTCGATCGAGATGTCCTTCCGGAAGGTGGCCAGCGACATGGCCGCGTCGCCCCGGAAGTTGTTGACCTTGTTCGCCCAGTCCTCGAAGGCGGTGTCCAGGGTCACCCCGGCTTCCATCGTGATCGCGTCGTACCGGCTCTTGCCGGGGATCTGGTGGGGTCCGCTGGAGTCCCCGCCCTCCCACCAGGTGGTCACCTCGGTGGTCCGCTTGAGGGCGCCGCACTTGCTCAGCCCGGCGACGTACTGACCGTCCCACTTGATCTTGAACTTGAACCCGAGGTACGGGTCGAACCGGGTGCTGTTGACGGTGAACCGCGCCATCCCCCTGCTCCTCTCCGGCCGCCCGGCATCACGCGGACGCCGCGCCGGCCTGCTGGCTGATCCGGACGACGACGAACTCCGCGGGCTTGAGCGGCGCGAAACCCACGAGGACGTTCACCACGCCGGCGTCGATGTCGGCCTGGGTGGTCGTGTCCGCGTCGCACTTGACGAAGAAGGCGTCGGTCGCGGACGCACCCTGGAAGGCGCCCTGGCGGAACAGGGTCGTCATGAACGAGCCGATGGTGAGCCGCAACTGCGACCACAGCACCTCGTCGTTCGGCTCGAACACCGCCCACTGGATCCCGCGGTAGATGCTGACCCGGAGCATGATCGCGGTCCGGCGCACCGGGATGTACCGCCACTCGGGGTCGGACGCGACGGTGCGCGCCCCGAAGGCGACGACGCCCACCCCGGGGAAGCGGCGCAGGACGGCGACGTCCCTGCGGTTGAGGTTCCCGTGGTCGACGTCCCCCACCTCGGTCACGAGCCCCGCGACGCCGTTGAGTCTCGCGGCCGTGCCGGCCGGTGCCTTCCACACCCCGCGGGCGGCGTCGGTCCGGGCGTAGAGCCCGGCGACATAGCCCGAGGGCGGCAGCGGGACCGGCGTGCTGGACCGGCCCAGGGGGTCGGGTCCGGTCACCCAGGGGAAGTAGAGGGCCCCGTAGGAGTTGGCCGAGTTGACCTTGTCGCGGAAGGCCAGACCCAGGGCCGGCGTGACGGCCTCGGCGTCGGTCTCCCCGATGAAGAAGAGGTCCTGCAGGGGCCGGCGCGAGCAGTACTCGGTGCCCAGGTCCATCAGGGTGCGGACGCCGACGGCGACCTCGCCGGGGACCGCGAGCAGGCTGACGTCGGAGACCGGGTCGAGGCGGGCGAACGCCTCCTGGAACGAGGTCTCGGTCAGCGCGGCGACGCCGTCGTCCCCGGGGACGACGTCCACGACGGGGGCCTTCCGCGCCGCGTCCCCCAGCTGGAGCGGTCCGGTGACCGGCGGCCGGCGGACGGCGATGCCACCCTCCGATCGACCCCCGTTGGCGACGCCGAGCCGAAGCAGCCCACTGGCGTCGGACGCGGCACCGGGCAGCACCCGGACCGAGGAGCGCGGACCGGTGCTGCCGGAGTTCAGCACGAGCCGGGCCTGGGTCCCCTCGCCCTCCGCGGCGCAGGTGAACCCGGCGTAGGCGTCCGGGTCGGTGGACGTCCGGACCGGCGTCAGCGCCCGGACGGCCGCCTGCAGTGCGGCGGCCACCTCGGCCAGCGTGTCGAACGCACCGGCCTCGGGCGGCAGCGCGACGGTGCGCAGACCGTCGTCGTCGATCATGATCTGCAGGTTGAGCAGCTCGTCCAGGGGCACCTTCGCCCCCCGGCCGCCGCGGTGGACGCCGGCCTGCTGTGCGGTGTTCTCGCCGGACACCCGCGCCCGGACCAGCGCGGACCGGCGCTCCAGGACGTCGACGACGAAGTTGGGCGCGTCGGGGTCCATGCTCAGGTCGTCGAAGTCCTCGAGCGGTTCGGTGCTCAGGAAGTCCTTGGGCACGGTCGTGGCATCCGGCTGGCGGCGGATGCTCACCCGGAACTCGTTGTCGGGGTCCCCCGACCCGTTCTGGATGTTCGCGACCAGGAAGTTGCCCCAGGCCCCCGAACTGCTCGCCTCCAGGACGAGCCCCTCGGTGGGTGGGTCGGCCCGGTTCTGCACCGTCACCGACGCCGCCTCGGCGTCGTTCCGGGTCATCCGGATCACGTAGCACTGGCGTCCACCGTTGTTGAAGAACTGGAAGACGCTCAGGGGCAGGTGCCCGTCGGTGATGAACGAGCCGAAGTCCCGCTGGAACTGGGCCCAGCTCGTCACCCGCGGGGCGCCGGTGTCCGGGCCCCGCTCGGCGAGGCCGACGAACGCCGCGGTGGACGTGCCGGCGATCTCCAGCGGGCGGATCCCGCTCGAGACCTCTTCGACGTAGACGCCGGGGTAGGTCAGTGCTGGCACGTCCGGTTCTCCCTCCGCGGTCGCGGCCGCGTCACGGCGCTGTGGGTTCGGCCGGGGCGTCCTCCGCGGACGCTCTCGGCTCGCTGCTCTGCCGGGTCCGCCCGGTCCGCGCTCTCCCCCGGGCCGGGGCGGCGGCCGGTGCCTCGGGGTCTGCGGGCGCCGGCTCCTGGCCGCCGTCCCGGTCCTCGACCGCGACATCCTCGACCGGGGCGCCACCCTCGTCCCCGTCGTCCACCCGGCGGACGTCGAGCAGGCCCTGCCGCTCCAGCCGCTCGATCGCCGGCACGTCGAGCACGTCGACGTCGGCGAGCACCTCGGACTCCTGCCGGGGGGAGAGCCGCACGCTGGAGCCGCTGGCGAGGAACACCAGCAGGGGCCGCGACGACGCCTTGCTGGTGAGGATGTAGGGCATCGTCGCCTCCTCGCGGGCCGGCCGGCCCGGCTCGTTGACGGTGGGCCGAGGGCCCCGAGTGGACCGGCCGGCCGCTGGGCGACGCATCGGGGAACTCCCTCGTTCCTCCCGCCGGCGGCGGCGGCAGAGGGCCGCCGCTCCGGACCGGCGGGGCGGGGGTGATCCCGGAAGCGCCGCCGCAGCCGTTCCCCGAGCATGGGGCAGCCGCGGCAAGGAGGTCACCTGTGGTCATCCGTCCGATCAGCCGTACCGAGCACCTGGTGCCGGGGTCCAGCGCACCCCGCCCGGGGCCGGCCAGTCACGCCGAGGACCAGACCGACCTCCTGTCACACCTGCGCTCCCTGGAGCGGGCGCACGCCGGCGCCCTGCACGGAGCCGGCGTGGCGACCGGGCTGACCGTGCACGCCGCCGGCGGTGCCGCGTCGGTGCGCGTCGGTCCCGGCGTGGCCGTCGACCGCGCCGGCCGGCACATCGTGCTGGCGCCCGGCGGCCGGGCGGAACTGGCCGCCGAGCCGGAGGAGGAGAGCCGGCTGGTCCCCGTGACCGAGCTGGGTGTCGAGGTCCCGCTGGCCGGCCACGGAGGACAGTGCCGGCTGGCCCTCCGGTGGCGGGAGACCTTCGACAAGGCCCTGTGGGACGCGGAGGGCCAGCGGGTGTTCATCACGCACCAGACGCCCTGGCTGTTCCTGACCCCCGCGACCGGCACGCCGGCCGACGACGACGTCGTCCTGGCCACGCTGTCCCTCACCGACGACGGCCAGGTCGCCGCCGAGGGGGTCGCGCCGGGCGACCGCTCCGGGCCGACGGTGGGCGCCACCGAGCTGGAGCTGCGGGCCACCGGGACCTCGTCCCCCGCGGGCGGCGAGACGGTCGTCTCCGAGCGGGCCGGCGCGGTGCTGCGGACCGACCTCGCCGGCGGGTTCACCGTCCGTTCCGCCGGCGGCACCACCCCGGGCCTCGCGCTGACCGCCGGAGGAGACCTCACCGTCGGCGGGGCCGCCGCCGTCACGGGGGCGCTCGAGGTCGGCGACCGGGCGGCCGTCGACGGGCAGCTCACCGTCGGCGGGGCCGCCGCCGTCACCGGGGCGCTCGCGGTCGGCGATCGGGCGACCGTCGACGGGCAGCTCACCGTCGGCAGGGCCGCCACGGTCACCGGCTCGCTGCAGGCGCGCTCCGTGGCGGCCGGCGCGGCGGTGACCGCGGGCGGATCGGTGACCGCGGGCGGATCGGTGACCGCCGGCGGCTCGGTGACCGCCGGCGGCTCGGTGATCGCCGGCGGGTCGCAGAGCGCCGGCCGGGTCCACGTCCAGGACCCGACGGGGCGCACCGGGCTCTCGGTGTTCTCCGACGGAGGCAGCGGGTCGGTCTGGGTCCGGAACGCCGGCGCCGACGCCGTCGTGCTGGAGGGCGCGGCCGGGCGGGTCTGGGTCAACGGCCCCGACTGGCGCCAGCTCGGCGGCAACGCGGCGCGGTACATGCAGTCCGTGTGGTTGTCGGCGGATGCCGGGACGAGCCTGGCCGACGTGGACCTGGGGGCGCCCCGCCAGTTCACCGCCTTCGTCGCCAGCTGCGGCAACGACCCCCGGAACGCCTTCGACCGCAGTCACGCCATCGCCCTGGACATCTTCCGGGTGGACGGGGCCCGAACCGCGACCTCGTTCTTCGGTGGCGACCACTGGGGCGCCAACGGGCAGGACAGCAACGTGCTGGCCAGGACCTTCTGGGGGCAGGGTCGCGTCATCACGTTCCGCGCGCGGTCGTTTGCGGCGGCCAGCGTCCTCGGCATCGGGGTGGTGTTCTACGAGTGAGCCTGGACCAGACCGGTGGAGCCGAGCTGCCCGCCGTGCCGGAGGAGAGCAGCGCCATCCGGCCGACGGAGAGTCCCGTGGTGCACGTCCTGTACGACCGCGCCAGTGGCGCCGTCCTGGGCCGGTACAGCCGGTACAGCGTCGGTGACGGCGGCTACGCGGAGCTGGACGAGGAGTCGGTCCTCGCCGTGGCGAGGGACGCCGGCCTCCTCCCCGACGGCGCCGTCTCCGCGGACGCGGACGTGGGCGTGCTGGCCGTCGCCGACCCGGTCGAGGCCATGGCCACCGACGTGTGGGTCGATCCGGGGTCGGGCCGGCTGGCACCCCGCCCCCAGCTGGCGGTGACCGCGGACCGCCGGCAGCTGGAGGGCGACGGCGAGGACTCCGTCGTCGTCACCGTGTCGGCCAGGGACGCCCACGGCCGCCTGCTCGACGACCGGACCGACCGGGTGCGCGTGTCGACGACGCGGGGCAAGCTCGCCGAGCGCGGCGGCCTGGTCCAGCTCCGGGGCGGCATCGCAGAGATCACCCTCCGCTCGGTCGCGGAGACCGTCGCGCTCGTCACGGTCGCCGCCGAGGACCTCCACGGCCGGTACGCGCGCGGCACCCTCGACCTGGAGTTCCTCTGACCGTTCCCGCCGGCGCGACGGTCCGGTGACGCCCTGGTGACGACCGACCCCCTGAACTGTCCGTAGCACCGTGCCGTCTCGGCGGCACGGGCCGACGGCGGCTCGGCGGGGAGGGCGACATGCACGGCGGCGGACCCGGGGCGTGCGGTTGCTTCGTCGGTCGTGAGCGGGAGGTCCACCTGCTCGGGGCGCTCGCCCGGCGGATCGGGACCCGCGGCGGGGCGGTCGTGGTCCGGGGCGAGGCCGGCGTCGGCAAGACCGCGCTGCTGGAGCGGGTCGCCGCGGAGAGCGGGGCGCGCACCGAGCGGATCCGGGGCTTCCAGGCCGAGGAGGTCCTGCCGTACGTGGCGGTGACCGATCTGCTGCTGCCCCTCCGGGCGCACTTCGCCGAGCTCCCCGGCGTCCAGCGGGACGCCGTCGAGGCGAGCATGGCGCTCCGGACCGGCGGGCCGGGGAACCCGCTCGCGGTCTGCGCGGCCACGCTCGGGGTGCTCGCCGCGGCGGGACGGCGGGCGCCGCTGCTGGTGCTCGTCGACGACCTGCAGTGGGTCGATCCCGCGTCCTCGCGGGTGCTGCAGTTCGTCGCCCGGCGGCTGGCCACCGAACGCGTCCTGCTCCTGTTCGGCCTGCGGGACCGTCCCGGACCGGTGGACGCGCCGGTGGGCATCCCGACGGTCGACCTGGGCGGCCTGAGCGAGGCCGAGTCGCGCACCCTGGTCGCCGCGCAGGACGCCGCCCTCGGCCGCCAGGCCGTCGAGGAGATCGTCGAGCGGTCCAGCGGCAACCCGCTCGCGCTCCTGGAGACCGTCTCCGCCCTGCCGTCCGGGGCGTCGTGCGGTGCGGAACTCGACACCGGCTTCGGCTCGCCCGGCCCCACGCTGCGCACGGTGTGGGGCTGCGTCGTCGACGCGCTCCCCCAGCCCACCCGGACGGCGCTCTTCGCGATCGCGGCCGGCCGGCCGGCCGGCGTGCGCGCGGTCGAGCCGGTGCTCGCCGCGCTCGGCGGGTCCCTCGACGACCTCGTCCCGGCCGAGCGGATCGGTCTGGTCGCCGTGCGTGACGGGACCCCGCGGCTGCGGAGCGCGCTCCTGCGGTGGGTCGTCGAGGACCGGACCCCGCTGGCCACGCGCCTGCTGGTCCACCGGGCCCTCGCCGAGCACGCCGAGGCCGAGCAGCGGGTGTGGCACGTGGCGGCCTGCGCCGTCGGCCCCGACGAGCCGGCGGCGCGGGACCTGGTCGAGGCCGCCGAGGCGGCGCGCGGCCGCGGCGCACACCGCACCGCGGCGCGCATCTGGCGGCGGGCGGCCGAGCTCACCCCGGACCGGAGGAGCCGGGCCGAGCGGCTGCTGGCCGCCGCGACCGATGCCTACCTGGCCGGGCGCATGGACGCCGCCTGCGGTGCCTGCGACGAGGCGCTGTCCCTCCGCTCCGAGCCGCTCTTCGCCGCCGACGTGGCCCTCGTGCAGGGGCGGGCGGTGGCGTGGGCGGGACACCCCCAGCGCGCCCTCGACGGACTGGTCAGGGCCGGGGACGCGGTGCTCGCCCACGATCCCCGCCGGGCCCGCCGCCTGCACGCCGAGTCGGTGCTGCCGGCCGTGCTCGCCGGCCGCGGAGACCTGGTGCGGCAGGCCGCGGCGCGCTGCGCACGGGTCGCCGCGGGCGACAGCGAGGGCGCGGTGGTCGGAGCCGCTGCGGCCGCCGCCGGCCACGCCTTCGCCGGAGGGTCTCCGGGACCCCGTCCGGTCGTCAGCGACGACCGGGCCGGCGCCGACAGCCGGTGCCGCGCCTGGGACCTGGAGCCCCTCGTGCTGCTGGCGCAGTGCCGGACCTGGCTCGAGGACCACGGGACCGCCGCGGCGGCCCTGGACGCGCTGGTGGAGCAGGCCCGGCGGCAGGGTTCGGCGTGGCTCGCCGGCCTGGCCCTCGCGGCCCGAGCGGAGCTCGGCTGGTGGACCGGCCACTGGGCGGCGGCGACCGCGGACGCCGCCGCGGCGGTCCGCTGCGGTGAGGAGCTCCGGCTGCCGGCCGTGACCGCCGCGGCCCTGTCGTCCCTGGCCCGGCTGGACGCCTCCCGCGGGGACGCGGCCGGCTGCCGCGCCGCGCTGGACCGTGCGCTCCGGGAGAGCGGGGCCTACGGGTTGGGGCGGGCCGACCTGGAGCGGGCCGCCGTCCTCGGGCTGTCGTCGCTGGGCGCCGGCGACCCGGCCGAGGCCGTGGAGCACCTGGAGCAGGCCTGGCGTGCGGCGCAGGCGGCCGGGCTGGCCGCGACCACGGTGGTGCCCTTCGTCGGCGACCTGGTGGAGGCCCACGTCCGGTGCGGCTCGACGTCCCGGGCCGAGGAGGTCCTCGCGGCCCTGGAGCAGGCAGCCGCCACCACGGGTCTGGTGTTCCCGGCGGCGGCCGCCGCGCGCTGCCGGGGCCTGCTCGCCGACCACCTCGAGCCGGCGGAGCGCGCCTTCGCCGAGGCCGCCCGCCTGCACGCGCGACGTCCCGTGCCGTTCGAGCGGGCCCGGACGCTGCTCTGCTCCGGAGAGGTCCTGCGGCGGCTACGGCGTCCGGCGGCCGCCCGGCCGGTGCTGCGGGAAGCCCTGTCCGTCTTCGAGGGGCTGGGGGCGCGTCCGTGGGCGGCCCGGGCCGAGACGGAGCTGGCGGCGACGGGCGTCCACCGCACCCCCCGCTGCGACCCGGCGGCGCCCGGTCTGGCGGTGCTCACCCCCCAGGAGCTCCAGATCGCGCGCGTGGTCGCCGACGGCCTCAACAACGCCGAGGCGGCGGCGGTGCTCTACCTGTCCCGCAAGACGGTCGAGGCCCACCTCACCCGGGTCTACCGCAAGCTGGGCCTGCGCTCCCGCTCCGACCTCGCGCGCTTTCTGGCCCCCCTGCACGCGGCGCCGAGCGCGCCTGCGCCCGGTCCGTCGTCGGTCGAGGCGCGGCTGTCGGGGTGATCCGGGTGCACGCCCGGTGTCAGCCGGGGGGCTCCTCTTCGGGCTCCTCCACCTCCGGCTCGGTGGCGACCCGCTGGACGGGCGCCTCGTCCGACGGCTCGTCCAGCCGCTGGACGTCGGCCGGCCCGGCGGGTTCCGGCGCCGGGGCACCGAGCGCCCGTGCCGCCGTGGCCTCCGCGTCCCGCTCGAACCGATCCGTGGGGTGGCTGACCCGGATCCCGCCGGGGCCCTCCGTGCCGTCGACCGGACCGCTGCGCTGCTGGAGGACGTGGACGAGTTCGTGCGCCAGCGTGGCCCGGCCCCCGTCGCTCGAGGGGTCGTACACCGAGCGTTGGAAGGCGATGTGGGAGCCGACCGTGTAGGCACTGGCCTGCACCGCGCGGGCGGACGCCGCGGCCGCGTCGTCGGTGTGCACCCGGACGTCGCCGAAGTCGCCGCCGAGCCGGGCCTCCATGTCGGTGCGGACCCCGACCGGCAACGGCTCCCCCGGCGACCGGACGACGCCCTCCACGGAGGAGGCCGCGTCGTCGCGCGCGCCCAGGAGCGCCGCGGACCCGCTGTTGCCGACGGCACGCTGCAGGTGGAGCGGCGCCGCACCGGTCGGTTGCCCGGGACGCTCGGCCGGGCGTCGACGCTCCGGTGGCCCCGTCTCCGGTCTGGGCGAGCGGACCCGGACGTGACCGACGCCCGAGTGGTGCAGAGCGGACTCGTCCATGGCCCACGCTCCCGTTGCCGTCGTGCCACGCGCTGCTCCCGGCCGCCGTGTGCGCTCTCGGGCGGGGGCGATCCGGGACGCTGACAGCATGCGCCCGCTGCGGGCTCCACGGCCAGATCCGGGCCGGCTCGCCGGTCGCCGGCCACGCCGACGGTGGTGCGGGTGTGACGGGGGAGCGACACATTCCTCCAACAGCACGAGACGGTTTCGTACGGTTTGCCAGTGCCAACCCGGGCCGGGCATCCGTAACGTCACAGACAGCAAGCATGTCGTACCGGTCCGTCACGCCGGTACACCGCCCACGTCGAGGAGCTCCCCGTGCCTTCCTTCTCCCGCCCGTCCCTGACCCTGCTCACCGAGGCCACCCCCGCCTGGGCCGAGCCGCTGCCCGCGTCGCCGTGGCCCGCGGTCGCCACCGACGACGCGTGGCGTCTGGACGCGCTCTGCGCCGAGACCGACCCCGAGGCCTTCTTCCCGGAGAAGGGTGGCTCCACCCGCGAGGCCAAGCGCGTCTGCTCCGGGTGCGAGGTGCGTGCCGAGTGCCTCGAGTCCGCCCTCGCCAACGACGAGCGGTTCGGCATCTGGGGCGGCCTGTCCGAGCGGGAGCGTCGCCGGCTGCGCCTCCAGCGCCAGACGCCGCTCAGCGCCTGAGCGACACCCCGGTCGGCCCCTCGGGGACCCGACCCCCGACTTTCGGCACCGAAAGTCCTCGATCGGTCCGGGACCCCCGCTCCGGGAGTCCCATGTCGTGCCGCCTCGACGTTGACGAATGACAGTACCGATGTATCGTTACTGTCATTCGATAGTCCGAGGAGGACACATGCACCCCATGCGAGAGCGCGACGGCCGCACCCCCGGCCGGCGCCACCACCACCCACGCCGCGGCCGGCCGGATCTGCCGGACGGCGCCCCCATGGCGCACCGCCGGGGCGGCCGCGGCCGCGTTCCGCGCGGCGACGTCCGCGCCGCCGTCCTGCTGCTCCTCGCCGAGGAGCCGATGCACGGCTACCAGCTCATGCAGTCGATCGCCGAGCGCAGCGGCGGCCGGTGGACCCCGAGTCCCGGCGCCATCTACCCCACGATCAGCCAGCTCGAGGACGAGGGCCTGGTGACCGTCACGGCGGACGCCGGGCGCAAGCTCGTCACCCTGACCGACACCGGTCGCGAGCACGTCGAGTCCCGGCGCGGCACGAGCCCGGACCCGTTCGCCGGGCACACCGGAGCCGGCGCGGGCGCGGATCTGCGCGGGCTCCTCGACGAGCTGCACGCCGCGGCCCGCCAGGTAGCGCGCAGCGGCACCGAGGCACAGCAGACCTCGGCGGCGGCGATCCTCGCCGAGGCGCGCCGAGCCCTCTACCTGCTGCTGGCCGACGGTCCCGTGACCCCGGCCGACGGGTCGCCGGACGCCGGCGGAGACTGACCGCGGCTCAGCCCGGATCCGCCGCCAGGACGCGGTCGGCCACGTACTCGCCGATCGCGAGCGCCGAGGTGGCCGCCGGTGAGGGGGCGTTGCGCACCGTGACGACCGGGCCGAGCCGGTTGATCCGGAAGTCGTCGACCAGGGTGCCGTCCCGGTCGACGGCCTGGGCCCGGACGCCGGCCGGGGCCCGCCGGACGTCGGCGTCGGTCAGCGCCGGGACGAACTCCCGGGCCGCGGCGAGGAACACCCTGCGCGACAGCGAGCCGCGGAACTCCGCGATCCCCATCCGCCAGTGCTGCCTGGCCAGCGGACGCATCCCGGGCCAGGTCAGGGTCCGGAGCAGCTCACCGGGGCGGACGTCGCCCCAGCGGTAGCCCTCCCGGGCCAGGGCGAGGACGGCGTTGGGCCCGATGTCGACGCCCCCGTCCACGCGCCGGGTGAAGTGCACGCCCAGGAACGGGTAGCGCGGATCGGGGACCGGGTAGATCAGCCCGCGCACGAGCGCGCTGCGCTCGGGGACCAGCCGGTAGTACTCGCCGCGGAAGGGCACGATCACCGGCCCCTCCTCGTCGCCGGCCAGGCGCGACACCCGGTCGGCCTGCAGCCCGGCGCAGACCACGAGCCGGTCCACGGAGAGCGCGTCGTCGCGGGAGGTGACCAGCACTCCTCCGCCGGCCTGCCGGCGCACACCGGTCACCTCGAAGCCCAGCCGGACCTCGTGGCCGGTCCGCCGCAGCTCGTCGGCGACGGCCCGCGCGATCGCGCGGAAGTCCACGATGGCGGTGCGCGGCGAGTGCAGGGCCGCCTCCCCGGCGGCCTCGGGCTCCACCTCCCGGAGCTCCGCGCCGGACAGCCGGCGCAGGCCCGGCACCCCGTTCGCCGTCGCCCGGCGCTCGATCTCCTCCAGGGCAGCGAGCTCGTCGGCGCGGCGGGCGACGACGAGCTTGCCGCACTCGTCGTAGACCAGGCCGTGGTCGGCGCAGAACTCCCGGAGCAGCTCACGGCCGCGGGTGCACAGCTCGGCCTTCAGCGACCCGGGCCGGTAGTAGAGGCCCGCGTGGACGACGCCGCTGTTGCGACCGGTCTGGTGGACCGCGACGTCGTCCTCCTTGTCGAGCACGGTGATCCGCGCGTCGGGCCGCAGCCGGGCGAGCCGGCGGGCCACCGCGAGGCCCACGATGCCGGCGCCGACGACGCCGACGTGCAGGGATCCGGCCGCGCTCACCCGGCCCCTCCGGCGGGCCGGTCCTGCCGTCGGCGGGACCGGCCCGCCGCGCGGGTCACGCCTCCGTCGCCAGGCGGACGGCGCCGGTCCCGGCCAGCGCGGCCAGCCAGTCACCGACCATCCAGATGCCGCTCACCCGGCCGTCGGTGAGCGACAGGAGGTCGATGACGCGCAGGTCGATCCGGCGGCCGGTCGGGGGCAGCCGCCCGGCCGGTGTGTCCAGCGGGCCCACCTGCCGGCCCGCGAGGCGGAACGCGAGCGCGACCGAGTCGCCGGCGTCGGCCACGGCCAGCACCTCCCGCTCCGGCCGTTCCAGGGCCGCCTGCATGACGCGGGCGCGGGTCACGAGGTCGGCCACGGTCAGCGGTGCGCCGTTGACCGTGACCGGATCGGTGTACAGCTCGCGGAAGGACGCCGCCGCGACGTCGTCGTCCTCGGGCAGCGGGTCGGTCCACAGGCGCAGCAGTCGCTCGACGTCGAAGGGCACCGGCCCATGCTCGTCCCGTCCCGCCGCGGCCACCAGGCGTGGCCCGCCCGCGCTCCTCGACGTCGTCGACGCGACGTCGGACGTTGGCGGGCGGAGCACACCCGAGGCCCCCCGGGGCCCCGCCCGCCGACAGCGTGCCGGTCGCGGGCCGCCCTCGCAACAGATGTCCAGGACGTCTGTTGCGAGGCCGATCGCGGGGCTTGCACGGTGTCCGTGCTGTGGGCCAGACTCCACCCGTCAATTACTGAACGATTGGTCGGGAACTTCGAGCGAGCGGGACCGCCGCGGCCTTCGCCGACCCTGTCGCAGAGGAGCGCAGATGAGCGCCGTCCCCACCCGGGTCGCCGTGATCGGCGGCGGGCGCATGGGCGCCGGCATCGCGCAGGTCTTCCTGGCGGCCGGTGCGCAGGTCGCCGTCGTCGAGGCCGGCGGCGACGCCGCGGAGGCCGCCCGCGGGCGCGTCGCCGACGGGCTGGACGAGGCCGCCCGCCGGGGCAAGCTGGACGGGGACGCGGCCACCGCCCTTGGCCGGCTGACCCTGCTCGACTCCGCCGCGGCGCTCGACCCGTCGACCGGCCTGGTCGTGGAGGCGGTGCCCGAGCGGGCCGACCTCAAGGCCGAGGTGCTGCGCACCGCCGAGGCGGCCGTCGGCCCCGACGCCGTGCTGGCCACCAACACCAGCTCGCTGTCGGTCACCGAACTCGCCGCCGCGCTGGAGCGCCCCGCCCGCTTCCTGGGGCTGCACTTCTTCAACCCGGTGCCGGCCTCTCGGCTGGTCGAGGTCGTCGTGGCCCGCGACACCGACCCGGAACTGGTCGGGACGGCGAGCGGCTGGGTGCGGGCACTGGGCAAGACCGACGTCGTGGTGAAGGACTCCCCCGGCTTCGCCTCGTCGCGGCTCGGCGTCCTGCTGGGGCTGGAGGCGATCCGGATGCTCGAGGAGGGCGTCGCGGACGCCGAGGCGATCGACACCGCGATGGAGCTGGGCTACCGCCACCCGATGGGCCCGCTGCGCTCCACCGACCTCGTCGGCCTCGACGTCCGGCTGGCCATCGCCGAGTACCTGCACCGCACCCTCGGCGAGCGGTTCGCCCCGCCGCAGCTGCTTCGCGACAAGGTGGCCGCCGGGGACCTGGGCCGCAAGACCGGCCGCGGCTTCCACGACTACACCTGACCCGAGGAGCCGGCATGGCCGCTGCGGCGCTGGACACCGTCGCTCTCGTCGACCCGTCGACCTACGAGGGCGGGCCCCCGTTCGAGCTGCTGCGCCAGCTGCGGACAGAGACGCCGGTGACGTGGGTCGAGGAGCCCGCGTTGCACGGCCAGCCGGCCGGCCCGGGATTCTGGCTGGTGCTGCGGCACGCCGACGTCGAGCGGGTGCTCCGCGACCCCGCGACCTTCTCCTCGTGGCTGGGGGCCACCCAGATCCGGGACGCCGCGGACCTCGACTGGGTCCGCCGGATGATGCTCAACACGGACCCGCCGGACCACTCCCGGCTGCGGCGGCTGCTCACCCGGTCGTTCACCCCGCGCGCGGTCGCCGCGCTCACCGCCTCGATCGAGGCGACGGCGGAGCGGCTGGTCGACCGGATGGTGGACGGCGCGGCCGCGGGCCGGTGCGACTTCGCCAAGGACGTCGCCGCCGACCTCCCGCTGCTCACCCTCGCCGACGTGCTGGGGGTGCCGGCCGAGGACCGCTGGCTGATGTTCGACTGGTCCAACCGGGTCATCGGCTGGCAGGACCCGGACTACGCCACCTCGGCCGCGTTCGACGGCACCGGCGGGACGCCGATGGCCCGGGAGGCGGTGGCGCTGCGGCCGGCGCCGGGCCCGGACGGCCGGATGCCCGACCCCCGTACGCGGGCCGGCATGCCCGACCTCTACGCGTACGCCCGGCTGCTGGCCGAGGAGAAGCGCCGCTCCCCCGGAGCCGACGTCATGTCGATCCTGCTCGCGCAGGTGGACGAGGGCGGCGGGCGGGTCAGCGACGCCGAGTTCGAGAACATGTTCTGGCTGTTCGCCGTCGCCGGGAACGAGACGCTGCGCAACGGGCTGCCCGGCGGCCTGATCGCGCTGCTCCAGCACCCGGAGGCGCCGGCCGCGCTGCGGGCGGACCCGTCGCTGCTGCCCGGCGCGGTCGAGGAGATGCTGCGCTGGTGGACGCCGGTCATGGTGTTCCGCCGCACCGCGACCACCGACGTCGACCTCGCCGGGGTCCGCATCCGGGCCGGGGACAAGGTGGTCGTGTCCTTCACCTCGGCCAACCGCGACGAGTCGGTGTTCGCCGATCCGGACGCGTTCGACATCCGGCGCGCGCCCAACCCGCACCTCACCTTCGGGCACGGGCCGCACTTCTGCCTGGGCGCCCAGCTGGCCCGCGTGCAGATGCGCGCACTGTTCGCCGCGCTGCTGCGCCGCACCAGCGTCCTGGAGCCCGACGGGCCACCGGCCCTGCTGCGGTCGAACTTCCAGCGCGGCGTCAAGCGCCTCCCCATCCGCTGGACCGCCGCCTGACGGAGTCGTTCGGTGGCGGTTCCCGCCACCGAACGACTCCGCTCGCCGGTCAGGCGGCCGGCGGCCAGGTCTTGGCGACCATCGTCAGGACGTCGTAGGTCGCGACCGGCTTGCCCTCGGTGTCGACGACGACGGCGTCCCAGCGGACCTCGCCGTGGTCGGCGCCGCCGCGCGGGCTGATCTGCTTGGCCGTCAGCGTGACGGTCAGCTCCGCCCCCGGCTTGACCGGCGTGAGGAAGCGGAGGTTGTCGACGCCGTAGTTGGCCAGCACGGGGCCCGGGTCGGGGTCGACGAACAGCCCGGCCGCCCAGGAGACGATCAGGTACCCGTGCGCCACCCGGCCGCCGAACAGCGGGTTGGCCGCCGCGGCCTCCTCGTCCATGTGCGCGTAGAAGGTGTCGCCGGTGAACTCGGCGAAGTGCTCGATGTCCTCGAGCGTGACCGCGCGCGGGCCCGCGGTCACCGAGTCGCCGATCCGCAGCTCGGCCAGCGACTTGCGGAAGGGGTGCACGCCGTCGTCGTTCCGCCGCGAGCCGGTCACCCAGCGGCCGCCGACGGCGGTCAGCATGTCCGGCGAGGCCTGGACGGCGGTGCGCTGCATGTGGTGCAGCACGCCGCGGATGCCACCCAGCTCCTCGCCGCCGCCGGCGCGGCCGGGGCCACCGTGGACGAGCACCGGCAGCGGCGAGCCGTGCCCGGTGTTCTCCTTCGCGTCGTCGCGGTCGAGCACCAGGATGCGACCGTGGGAGTGCGCGGCGCCGAGCACGAACTCCCGGGCGACCGCCTCGTCGTGGGTGACGATCGAGCCGACGAGACTGCCCTGGCCCCGGGCGGCCAGCTCGACGGCCTGCGCGATCTCGTCGTAGGGCAGCACGGTGCTCACCGGGCCGAAGGCCTCGACGTCGTGCGGCTCGGCGGCGCCGAGGTCGTCGCAGCGCAGCAGCATCGGCGGCAGGAAGGCGCCGCGGTCGCGGTCGGCGCCGACCACCTCGAAGCGCTCCGGGTCGCCGACCACCAGCTCGGCGACGCCGCGCAGCGCCTTGAGCGACCGCAGCACCTCCTCGCGCTGGTCGAGGCCGGCCAGCGCGCCCATGGTCACGCCCTCGGCTCCCGGCGCCCCGACGACGACGCGGGACAGCCGCTCCCGGGTGGCCTCGACGACGTCGTCCACCAGCTCCCGGGGGACGAGGGCGCGGCGGATCGCGGTGCACTTCTGCCCGGCCTTGACGGTCATCTCGGTGACCAGCTGCTCGACGAAGAGCTCGAACTCCGGGGTGTCCGGGCCGGCGTCGGGGCCGAGCACCGAGCAGTTGAGCGAGTCGGCCTCGGCGTTGAACCGCACCGAGTTGGCGACGACGGCGGGGTGGCTGCGCAGCTTGCGCGCGGTGGCCGCCGAGCCGGTGAAGAAGACGAGGTCCTGCCCGGCCAGCCCGTCCAGCACGCCGGTGGCGCTGCCGGCGAGCAGCTGCACCGAGCCCTCCGGCAGCAGGCCGGACTCGATGGCCGACCGGACCACCGCCTCGGTCAGGTAGGAGGTCTGGCTGGCCGGCTTGACGATGGTGGGCACGCCGGCGAGGAAGGCCGGGGCCAGCTTCTCCAGGAAGCCCCAGACCGGGAAGTTGAAGGCGTTGATCTGCACGGCGACGCCGCGCAGCGGGGTGTAGAGGTGCTGGCCGGCGAACGTGCCGCGCTTGCCGAGCGGCTCGACCGCGCCGTCGAGGACGACGGTGTCGTCGGGCAGCTCGCGGCGCGCCTTGGACGCGTACGACAGCAGCGTGCCGAAGCCGCCGTCGACGTCGACCGCGCTGTCCCGGTCGGTCGCGCCGGTGCGGCGGGACAACGCGTAGAAGTCGTCCTTGCCGGCCATCAGCCGCAGGCCGAGCTGCTTGAGCAGGCCGGCCCGCTGGTGGAAGGTCAGCTCCCGCAGCGCCGGCCCGCCGACGGTGCGCGCGTGGTCGAGCATGGCGGGCACGTCCAGGCCGGTGCTGCTGACGCGCGCCACGGTCTCGCCGGTCACCGCGTCGGCGATCGGCGTCCCGTCGTCCGGCGCGGCGTACCAGCGGCCGGCGACGTAGCTCTCGAGCAGGGGTGCGGTCACGGCGATCTCCTCTCGGGGACTCCCGGCGGCGCCGGGAGTCCGGTGGAACGGCGCACCTTCGGCGCGGAGAGTCCGGTGGAGCGGCGGCGATCCCCGCGGGGACCGCCGGTGGGGCGGCGGCGGTCAGCGGGTCGTCGTGCGGAGGCCGTCGAAGGTGATCGCGACCAGCGCGTCGGCGACGGCCGAGGCGTCCAGCCCGCGGTCGGGGCGGTACCACTCGGTCAGGGAGTTGACGGCGCCGAAGAGCAGCCGGCTGGTGACGGCGGGGTCGACGTCGGGGCGGACGTCGCCCTCCTCCTCCCCCGCGCGGACCAGGTCGGTGACGATCCGGTCGAACCGGCGACGTCGCTGCAGCGCCTCCTGCTCGACCGGGGAGTTGCCGCGCACCCGCAGCAGCAGGGTGACGAAGGGCAGCTCCGCGGTGAGCACGCGGACCGAGCCCCGGACGACGTGCTCGAGCCGGTCGATCGCCGACCCGGTGGTCGCGCCGGGCTCCTCGGTGACGGCGAACAGCGCGTCCAGGGCCCGGTCGAGGGCCAGCCGCAGCAGCTCGACCTTGCTGGACACGTGGTGGTAGATCGCCGACTTGGTGATGCCCAGCCGCGCGGCGAGCTCGTCCATGCTCGTCGCGTCGTAGCCGCGCTCGTTGAACACCTCCACGGCGACGTCGAGGAGCGAGTCCAGGGAGTGCCCGGGACGGCCCCGCCGCACGCGGGCGGGATCGGCCATCGAGGTCATGCACGCTCCCGGTGGTCGGCCAGCCGCTGCAGCTTCCCCACCGAGCGGGCGAGCGTCTCCGGATCGACGACCTGCACCTCGATGCTGGTGCCGACGATGTCCTTGACCCCCTTCGCCACCTCGCCGGCGGCGGCGGGCCGGCGCTCGGGCGGGCAGTCCGGTCGGGCCTCGATCCGGCAGATCAGGTGGTCCATCCGCCCCCGCGTGACCAGCTCCAGGGCGAAGTGCGGCGACAGGCCGGGGGTGCGCAGCACGATCTCCTCGATCTGGGTCGGGAAGAGGTTCACCCCGCGCAGGATGATCATGTCGTCGGTGCGGCCGGTGATCTTCTCCATCCGCCGCATCCCCGGCCGGGCGGTGCCCGGCAGCAGGCGCGTGAGGTCGCGGGTCCGGTAGCGGATGACCGGCATGGCCTCCTTGCTCAGCGAGGTGAACACCAGCTCGCCCTGCTCGCCCTCCGGCAGCACCTCGCCGGTCAGCGGGTCGATGACCTCGGGGTAGAAGTGGTCCTCCCAGATGTGCAGGCCGTCCTTGGTCTCCACGCACTCCTGCGCGACACCGGGGCCCATCACCTCCGACAGGCCGTAGATGTCGACGGCCTGGATGTCGAGGCGCTCCTCCATCTCCCGGCGCATCTGCTCGGTCCACGGCTCGGCGCCGAAGATGCCGACCTCCAGCGAGCTGGCCCGGGGGTCGAGGCCCTGCTTCTCGAACTCGTCGATCACGGTGAGCATGTAGGACGGCGTCACCATGATGATCCGCGGCTCGAAGTCGGTGATCAGCTGGACCTGCCGCGGCGTCATGCCGCCCGAGACGGGGATGACCGTGCAGCCGAGCTTCTCCGCGCCGTAGTGCGCGCCCAGCCCGCCGGTGAACAGGCCGTAGCCGTAGGCGTTGTGCAGCCGGTCGCCGGCGCGGCCGCCGGCCGCGCGGATGGAGCGGGCCATCACGGTGGCCCACGTGTCGATGTCCTTCTCCGTGTAGCCGACGACGGTGGGCCGGCCGGTGGTCCCGGAGGAGGCGTGCACCCGGCGCACCTGCTCCTGGGGGACGGCGAACATCCCGAACGGGTAGTTCTCGCGCAGGTCGGCCTTGCTCGTGGTGGGGAACCGCGCCAGGTCGGCGAGCTCGCGGCAGTCGTCGGGGTGCACGCCGGCAGCGTCGAAGGCCCGCCGGTAGTGCGGCACGTTCTCGTACGCGTGCCGCAGGGTCCACTGCAGCCGCTCGAGCTGCGTGGCCCGGAGCTCGTCGACGGACATGCGCTCCGCCGGGTCGAGGATGGCCGGGTCGGGCGTCGGCCCCAGGCGCCGGGTGGTCTCGCTGGTCGCAGCCGTCATGGCCGTCGCCTCCGTGGTCGCAGCGTCCTCGCGGGACGGTCGGCAGCCAGGTCTCCCCCAAATACCGACCAGATGGTCAGGTAACCAACTCCCCGCCACGGCCGCTGTCAAGCCCCGGCGGACACCCGCCCGGCCGGGGTTGTGCGACGGAGGCCGGTCGTGCACACTCATTACCGACCAAGCGGTCAGTAAATCAGCGACCGCCGTTGCCACCGAGGGGAACGAGATGTCAGCGCCCACCCTGGACCGGCGCGCGGCCGACGACGCCGCGCTGCAGGAGCACTTCGACGCCGTCATCGCCGCCGAGCACCGGATCGAGCCCCGCGACTGGATGCCCGACGGCTACCGCAAGACGCTGATCCGGCAGATCGCCCAGCACGCGCACTCGGAGATCATCGGCATGCAGCCCGAGGGCGACTGGCTGCTGGCCGCACCGAGCCTGCGGCGCAAGGCGATCCTGCTGGCCAAGGTGCAGGACGAGGCCGGCCACGGGATGTACCTGTACTCCGCCGCCGAGACCCTCGGTGCCGACCGGGCCGACCTCACCGACAAGCTCATCGAGGGCCGCCAGAAGTACAGCTCCATCTTCAACTACCCGACGCTGACCTACGCCGACGTCGGCGTCATCGGCTGGTTCGTCGACGGCGCGGCGATCTGCAACCAGGTGCCGCTGTGCCGCTCCTCCTACGGGCCCTACGCCCGGGCGATGATCCGCATCTGCAAGGAGGAGTCCTTCCACCAGCGGCAGGGCTACGAGCTGCTGATGACGATGATGCGCGGCACCGACGAGCAGCGGGCCATGGTGCAGGACGCCGTCGACCGCTGGTGGTGGCCGTCGCTGATGATGTTCGGCCCGCCGGACGACGACAGCCCGAACTCCGCGCAGTCGATGGCCTGGGGCATCAAGCGGCACAGCAACGACGAGCTGCGCCAGCGCTACGTCGACATGAGCGTCCCGCAGGCGGAGTTCCTCGGCGTCACGCTGCCCGACCCGGAGCTGCGGTTCGACCCGGCGACCGGCCACCACCGCTTCGGCGCCATCGACTGGGACGAGTTCAAGCGGGTCATCAGCGGCAACGGCCCGGCGAACGCCGAGCGCATCGCCCGCCGGCGGGCCGCCCGCGACGACAACGCCTGGGTCAGGGAAGCCGCCACCGCGTACGCCCGGAAGCACGACGGCGGGCGACCGACCACCGAGCACGAGGAGAGTGCGGCATGAGCGCCACCGACGTCACCGCCGAGGGCGGGCACGGCGCCGTCCCCACGGGGCCCGAGGTGCCGGTCGAGCCGAAGCCGGCGACCACCCGGCGGGACTGGCCGCTCTACGAGGTGTTCGTGCGCGGCAAGCGCGGCATCAACCACGTGCACGTCGGCTCGCTGCACGCCCCGGACGACGAGATGGCCGTGCACTCCGCCCGCGACCTCTACACCCGGCGCAACGAGGGCGTGAGCATCTGGGTGGTCAAGGCCGCCGACATCACCGCGTCCAGCCCCGACGAGAAGGACCCGCTGTTCGCCCCGAGCGGCGACAAGGTCTACCGCCACCCGACGTTCTACGAGATCCCCGAGAGCGTCCCGCACATGTGAAGGACCTCCTCTCCCCCCACCCGCCTCGTTCCTCGGCGGGCGGGCCCCTGAGAGGAGGCCGATGTCCGAGCACCCCGTGCCCGGAAGAGAGGGTTCCCATGGCGCACGAAGAGACCGTGTACGAGGCGCTCGACCACGCCCATGGCGGCGAGGGCCACTGGGCGTTCGGCACCGGCTTCGACGAGCCGCTGGCCGGTGTGGACACCACCGTCCCGGACGGCATCGACCCGGCCGACCTCGGCGAGTACTGCCTGATGCTGGGCGACGACGCCCTGGTCCTGGCGCAGCGGCTGACCCAGTGGATCACCGCCGCGCCGGAGCTGGAGGAGGAGGTGGCGGTCGCCAACGTCGCCCTCGACCTGCTCGGCCAGGCCCGGCTGCTGCTGGCCCGCGCCGGGTCGGTGGGCGTGCTCGGCCGCTCGCGGGAGAAGGCGACCGACAGCATCCCCGACGAGGACGCCCTGGCCTACTTCCGCGATGCCGACGAGTTCCGCAACACCGACCTGGTCGAGGCGCCGAACGGGGACTTCGCCCGGACGATGGTCCGGCTCCTCGTCGCGGCCACCGTCCGGCTCGCCGTCTTCACCCGGCTGCGCGACTCGCGCGACCCGGTGCTCGCCGCGATCGCCGCCAAGGGCGTCAACGAGCTGGCCTACCACCGCGACCACGCCGCCCGCTGGGTGCTCCGCCTCGGCGACGGGACGGAGGAGTCGCACCGCCGGGCCCAGGCCGGCGCCGACGCCGTCTGGCCGCTGCTGGACGACGTCCTCACCGCGACCGACGTGGAGGTCCGGCTCACCCGGGCGGGCGTCGCCGTCGACCCCGCCGACGTCCGGGACGAGGTGACCGACGTGCTCACCCAGGTGCTCGAGCGGGCCACGCTGCGGGTGCCCGCGTGGCCGTCCGCCGCGCCGCCCCGCGGCCGGCGCGGCGCGCACACGGCCGAGCTGACCGAGCTGCTGGCCACCCTGCAGGGCCTCGCCCGCCAGCACCCGGCCGCGACGTGGTGACGGCCCTCCAGGGCAGAGATGGCCATGTCTGCCCCTCGGTGGACGACGCCAGGGCGGTGGCCGAGACGGTCACCGACCCCGAGCTGCCGATGCTGACCCTCGCCGACCTCGGCGTCCTCCGCGACGTCCGGGTCGACGACGACGGCACCGTCGTCGTCGAGATCACCCCCACGTACTCGGGCTGCCCGGCGATGGGCACGATGCGCGCCGACCTGCTGCACGCGCTGCACCGGGCCGGGTTCGGCGACGTCGAGGTGCGCACCGTCCTCTCCCCGGCCTGGAGCACCGACTGGATCAGCGCGGAGGGACGCCGCAAGCTGGCCGCCGGCGGCATCGCGCCGCCCGGGAAGGCGCCCGTCCGTACCGCCGGCCCGGTGCCGCTGCAGCTCGGACCCTCCCGGCGCACCGCGGTCTGTCCGGTGTGCGGCTCCCCGGACACCGAGGAGCTCAGCGAGTTCAGCGCCACCGCCTGCAAGGCCCTCCGCCGCTGCCGCAGCTGCCGCGAGCCCTTCGAGCACGTCAAGGAGATCTGATGACGGCGACCACCGAGGCCCCCGTGAGCACCCGGCGCCGGCCGCAGTTCCACCCGCTGAAGGTGGCCCACGTCGAGCAGCTCACCGACGACGCCGTCGCGGTCACCTTCGACGTGCCCCCGGAGCTCGCCGAGGACTACACGTTCAAGCCGGGTCAGGCGCTGACCCTGCGCCGGGTGGACGGCGACCGCGACGAGCGCCGCTCCTACTCGATCTGCGCGCCGGTGGGCGCCGCGCCCCGGGTCGGCGTCCGGGAGGTGCCCGGCGGCTACTTCTCCTCCTACCTGGTGCACTCCGTGCGGCCCGGGGACGAGATCGAGGTGCTGCCGCCGTCGGGCACCTTCACCGCCGACCTGACGCAGCCGGCCGACCACGTCTTCGTCGTCGCCGGCTCCGGCATCACCCCCGCGCTGTCGCTGGCGGCCAGCGTGCTGCGCGACGGCGAGTCGACCGTCACCGTCTTCTACGGCAACCGGCGCACCAACACGGTGATGTTCGCCGACGAGCTCGCCGACCTGAAGGACCGCTACGGCACCCGCCTGCAGCTGGTGCACGTCCTCTCCCGCGAGCCGCGGGACGCCGAGGTGACCAGCGGCCGGCTCGACGGCGCACGGCTGCGCACGCTGGTGGACAGCCTGGTCGACGCCGAGCACGTCGACCACTGGTGGCTGTGCGGTCCGCACGGGATGGTCGGCGACGCCCGCGGCCTCCTGACCGAGCTCGGCGTCCCGCCCGAGAAGGTGCACCAGGAGCTGTTCTACGTCGACGACGTCCCGCCGGAGCCGGTCCGCGGTGACGAGGAGACGGTGACCGGGCCCAGCAGCCAGGTGACGGTCGTCCTCGACGGCCGGGAGACCACCCTGGCCCTGCCCCGCGACGTGCCGGTGCTCGACTCGGCCCAGAAGGTCCGCGGCGACCTGCCCTTCGCCTGCAAGGGCGGGGTGTGCGGCACCTGCCGGGCGCGGGTCACCGAGGGCGAGGTGCAGATGCGGCGCAACTACGCCCTCGAGCTCCGGGAGGTGGAGGCGGGGTACGTGCTGACCTGCCAGACGGTGCCCCTCTCGGAGACGGTGACCGTGGACTTCGACGCGTGACCGGCGACCGGGTGCTGCAGGCCGAGGTCCGCCGCGGCGCGGCCGTCCTCACCCTGGACTCCCCCGCCAACCGCAACGCCCTGTCCCGGGCGATGCGCGCGCAGCTGCGCACCGCGCTCACCGACGCGCTCGCCGACGACGCGGTGCGGGTCGTGGTGCTCGACCACACCGGCCGGGTCTTCTGCTCGGGGATGGACCTGACCGAGGCGGCCGGCGGGTCCGCCGAGGACCAGGGGGTGAACGAGTTCCCCGAGCTGCTGGAGCTGCTCTGGACCTCCCCGAAGCCCGTGGTGGCCGCCGTCCGCGGGCCGGCCCGGGCCGGCGGGGTCGGCCTGCTGGCCGCCTGCGACGTGGTGGTCGCGGGATCCGCCGCGACGTTCGCCTTCACCGAGGTGCGCATCGGGATCGTCCCCGCGGTGATCTCCGCGGTCGTGCTGCCCCGGATGGTGCCCAACGTGGCGCACCGGCTGATGCTGACCGGCGAGGTGTTCGACACGGCGACGGCGCTGGCCGGTGGGCTGGTGGACCTCGTCGTCCCCGACGCCGACGTCGACGCCTGCCTGGCCGCCCAGGTCGACGCGCTCGGCAAGGGCGCGCCGCTCGCCCTGGCGGAGACGAAGCGGCTGCTGCGCGCCGAGCGGACCGGGACACTGGCCGAGCAGTTCCCCGAGCTGCTGGGCCTGTCGGCCCGCTTCTTCGCCGGCGAGGAGGGGCAGGAGGGCATCGCCGCGTTCCGCGAGAAGCGGCCGGCCCGCTGGGTGCCGGCCTGAGTCAGGCCGGAGCGCGCCCCAGGAACGCCGCCAGCCGGGCGTAGTCCGCGGCCCCCGGCGCGGCCGGCACCGGGTCGGCGACGGCCGCCCCCCGCAGCGCGGCGGGCACCAGCCGCTCGGCGATCCGGAGGGCCGCGGTCGCGAGCCGGTCGTCGAGCGGCTCCGGGGAGCGGGTGCCGACGACGAGGTCGTGGGTGTGCGCGACCAGCTCGAGGACGAACCCGGACAGGGCGACGGGGCCGGGCACCAGCCCCCAGGGCGCCGGCACGTCGGCCGGTGCGGTGTCCCGGCTCCACGCGTGCCGGGCCTTGGCGGTGGCCGCCTCGAACCGGGACGCCCAGCGGCCGCGGGTGTCGACGGCGAGGACCTGCGGCACGGACGAGGCCGGCTGTCCCCCGGCGACCCGCTCGGCCCGCTGGACCGTCGCCAGCAGGTGCCCGAGCAGCGCCTGCACGTTCCACTCGGCGCACGGCGTCGGGAGCGCGAACTGCTCGCGGCCGACCCGCGCGACCACTCGCTCCGCCTGCTCGAGCGCGGCGGTGAACAGCTCGCGGACGTCCTCGACCGGCTCCGGCACGGCCTGCGGCAGCCGCGGCGGCGCGAGGCGGAAGAGTCGCCGGGTGTTGTCCTCCAGCAGGGCGCGGAGGGTCTCCGGCGGCAGCTGCCGGGCCAGGGTCAGCAGGCTCTCGTTGTAGTTCTCCGTCATCTCGAGGTTCGGCGGCGAGCGGACGAAGTGCACCGGCCCGTCCGTCGCGGCGTCAGACCCGAACAGGACCCGGTCGGCACCGACCTCGTCGATGAGACGGCGGACCTCCGCCGAGCGGCACCACGAGGTCTCGAGGTGGAGGTTCGCCAGCTCCTGGGCGTGCCGCGCCGCCCGCCGTCGGCCCTCCGGGTGGCCGAGGAACGTGTGGTAGAGGACGAACGGCACCTTGGGGAACCGTTCGGCGAGCCGGCGCACGAGGTCGGGGTCCGAGGGGCCCGGCGCGGTGTGCACCGTCACCGGCACCCCGGCCTCGGCCGCCACCTGCAGGAAGGGGTCGAGGCCGGGGGTGTCGGCGGGGTACCCGTCGTACGTCGGGTGCAGCTTCAGCCCCACCGCACCCACGGCCAGCCGGCGGCGGACGTCGTCGGGCTCCGGGCCGCCCGGGCTGACCCACACCAGCTTCGTCAGCCAGCCGACCCCCTCGGTCACCCGGTCGACGAAGGCGTTGTCCTGCCACGACACCAGCCCGTGGGTCATGCCTCCCGACGCCAGGGCGATCCGCAGGCTCTCGAAACCCAGCTCGTCGAGACCGGGCGTGCGCGCGTGCACGTGGGCGTCGACCGGGTCCAGCCCGATCCAGAGCCGGTAGTTGGCTCCACCGTTGTTGTCCCAGTCGTCGTCGGCGGCGGCGATCGCGAAGTCCAGCAGGATGTGGCCGTCGGCCTCGGGGATGTCGGCGGCCCAGCTGCCGTCGCCGTCGCGCTCCAGGGGGACGTGCCGGAACGGCGGCGGCGCTCCGTCGAAGGCCAGGTGCAGGTGCAGCGGACGGTCGGCCGCGGCGAGAGGCCCGCGGTAGCGCACCCGTCCGGCCGGGGCCCGCTCGCCCACGGGCGACACCCACTCCACCGGCAGGGGGGCGGGCGACGGGCTGGGCATGCGGGGTCTCCTCGGGGGTCGGAGGTGGACGGCGTCGGCCCGGAGCTAGAGCGTCAGCGTCCACCCGTCCCCGTCGGCGTCGTCCCAGGTCTCGGCGTCCTCCTCCGGTCGCGGGCTGCCGGCGCACACGAGGTGGACGACGTAGCGCAATTCGAAGCCCCGGGGGCCGAACACCAGCCCCCGGAACACGTGCGGCAGCGGCTGCGCCCGCACGAACTCCGCGATCGACGCCGGCTCGGGCAGCGCGCCGGCGCCGGCGTCCTCGAACGGCAGGCCGTCCATGGCCGCCGACGTGTAGTTGGGCGCCGCCAGCTCGGGGGCCCCGGGGGACACGCCCCAGCCGATCCCGACGTGGGTCCACCGGCCGGTGTCGTCCTGGTAGCTGACCTCGCGGGCGACGATCTCCTCGGTGACCACCGGCGAGGTGCTCCGCTCGGTGCCGTGGACGACGAAGAAGAAGTGGTGGAGGGCGTACCCGGCGGCGCTCCCGTCGACCCGGCGCGGCACCTCGATGACGGCGGTGCGCAGGCCGGGTGTGGAGTCGGCCGGGGTCAGCACCCGGGAGTCGCCGGCCTCCCAGTCCGGCTCCCCGCCCAGCGGCGTCCAGGCGTAGTGGAGCTCCACCATCTCGATGCCGGGAGCGGGGTCGACCCAGGTCTTGCGCAGGCCGAAGAAGTCCGCGGCCTCGGCCGCGACGGCGGCGGACAGGTGGCTCACGGGCACCTCGCGTCCAGAGCGTCCAGGGGTCGACCGGGCAGGGTCACAGGTGGTGCACCCACCAGTTGCCGCCGGGAGCGGCCCGGCCGTCCGGGCCGAGCCAGAACTCGTCCTTCTCCTCGGGCGGGTACATCCGGCCCACGTGGTACTGCTGGACCAGCGTCGCCCCGCGCGGGCCGTACATGCGCGCCTGCCACCGGTGCGGTCGCTCGAGCCCCCGCAGCATGTGGAACTTCTCGTGGTGGAACCGCTCCTTGTCCCAGTACGAGTAGTACTTCGTCGAGCGGAACTCCGACCCGCCCGGGAACCGGGGATCCTCCATGGGGCTGTAGACCGGCGCGCTCCAGTCCCCCACCGACCAGTAGATGCAGATGTTGGTCGCCCAGCCGTGCTCGTCGACGTACTCCAGGTCGCGGTAGACGATGTCCTCGCTGAACAGGTCGGTGGTCCACCGGTGCCCGTCCTGGAAGACCTCGAAGTAGTAGTGGAAGCGGTACTCGGGCGTCGCCCACCCGTTCTCCATGTCCCAGACGTCGCGCGGCATGCGCAGCACCTTCAGCCGGGTGCGCGGGGAGCCGCCGCGGTCCTCCAGGACCCGTGACTCGTGCCCCCAGGACCAGTCCGGCCACTGACCGGGCGGCGTGGTCACGTAGTGGATGACGACCTGCTCGACGCCGTCCCCCTGGTCGGTCCAGCCCTTCGGGTAGTACCAGCTCATCGCCGACCTCCTTCGCCGGCTCCCGTCCAGCCGGAGCCGCCGTCGCCGCTGCCGATCACCTCGTAGGTGCGGATGCTCGGCGTCCCCATCAGCAGCTCGGGCAGCGCCCGGTAGAACTCCCGGGTGACCTCCTGGTCGAGGTAGCGCTGCATGTCCTCGGCGCTCCGCCAGCTCGACACGGCGAGCACCTGGTCCCCGCTGCGCAGCGCCTGGGCGAACAGCGCCCCCTGCGCGGAGGTGACGACGCTCTCGTTCTGCCGGAGCAGGAGGTCGGCCAGCCGGTCGATGCTGCCCGGACGCGCCTTCGCCTCGAGGATCCGGAAGACGGCCATGACGCCCCCTGCTCGACCGAGCGGCTCAGGATGGGCTCCACGGTATGGGGGTGGCCCCCGTCGCGCAGATCGAGGAACCCCTGGTCGACCGGCTCGGGGCGCCGCCCGTGACGAGCAGGTGACGCCCCGGTGACTGCCCCTCCCCAGGATGGCGACGGCACCTGAGTCCCCACGCCGGGACGCGCTCCCACGAGGGGGCCGGCCCGGTGCTCGAGATCGGAGATCCCATGACCAGCCTCGTCCCGCAGCCCCGGATGGACGCCGTGTGCCGGCTCATCCCCGACCACGTCCTCCGCAACATCGCCGAGCGAGGCGACGACGAGCAACGCCGCATGGCCCTCGAGGCCCTGGCGTCCTCGGGGACCATGCGCTCGCTGCGGGTCCAGGCGGAGGCCCGCCGGTCGGTCCTGCCGCGGTCGGCCATGCCCGAGCTGACCATCTCCCTGTCGCCCCCGACCAAGGAGCGGATCATCCGCGACGCCCGCAACACGACGAACCTGCGCGCCCCGATCGTGCGGACCGAGGCCGGGACGGCGAGCGAGGACAAGACCGTCGAGGCCGCCTTCGAGCGTCTCGGCACCACCTGGGACTTCTTCTTCCAGGTGTTCGCCCGCAACTCCATCGACAAGGCGGGCATGCCGATCGAGGGCGTCGTCCACTACCGCCGGAACTTCGACAACGCGTTCTGGAACGGCACACAGATGGTGTTCGGGGACGGCAGCGGGCGGCTGTTCACCAACCTGGCGCAGTCGCTGACGGTGTGCGGGCACGAGCTGAGCCACGGCGTCGTGCAGTACGACGGGCCGCTGGTCTACCAGGGCCAGTCGGGCGCGCTCAACGAGTCGATGGCCGACGTCCTCGGTGTGCTCGTCGAGCAGTGGTCCCTCGGCCAGGGCGTCGACCGGGCCGACTGGCTCGTCGGCCGGGAGATCCTCGCGCCGGGCGTGACCGGCAAGGCGCTGCGCTCCCTTGCCGAGCCCGGCACCGCCTACGACGATGACGTGCTGGGCAAGGACCCGCAGCCCGGCCACATGGACCAGTACGTGGAGACCGACGAGGACAACGGCGGCGTGCACATCAACTCCGGCATCCCCAACCGGGCGTTCACGCTCGCGGCCAAGCGGCTGGGCGGCAACGCGTGGGAGGACGCCGGGCGCATCTGGTACGCCTCGCTCGGACACGAACGCCTGCTGCCGACCGCCACGTTCCGCCAGTTCGCTCGCATCACGCGCTACGTGGCCTCGACCCTGTTCGGCACCGGGAGCCGGCAGGTGTCCGCCGTCGAGGAGGCGTGGAGCGGCGTTGGCGTCGACCTCTGAACCGACCCGCGTCGAGTTCCGGCGCACCGGCGGCATGTTCGCCGGCAACCGGGTCGAGCTCGCCCTGACCCAGGACGAGCTCGGCCCGGCCGGCGCCGCGGCGCTCGCCCGGGTGCTGGAGGGCCCCGGCCCGGCGCGCTTCGCCGACCTGCCCGGCACGGGCACCGGCGCCGACGAGTACCGCTACGACCTGACCATCCACCGTGGCGGCGAGGTCGTGTCGCTGCGGTTCGACGAGAGCCGGCTGCCCCCGGAGCTGCTGCCGCTCGTCGAGGCGCTGGAGGAGCGGGCGCTCGACCGGCCGGGGTGACCGCCCCGCGTCAGGCGACGGGGCCGGCTCCTGTGGGCGCCCGGTCGCGGCGGTCCTCGGCGGCCTCCTCGCGGGCCAGGCGCACCCCGAAGGTGGCGGTGAACCCGGTGCCGCGCACCGGGAACCGCCACTCGCCGTCCACCTGCTCGCAGGCCACGACCGCGTCGCCGTCCTCGGCGCCGGCCGCCGTCACCTGGCGCAGCAGCTCCGCGGTGTCGGTGGGCCGCTGGTCGGACAGGTACCGCTCGCCCGTGTGCAGGAACAGCCGCACCTGCGGCTCCAGGAAGGCCTGCAGGTAGTACTGCTTCTGGAAGACCAGGTTGTCCGAGAAGCCCATCCCCCAGCTGTCCCGCTCCCCCACGTACACGTCGAGCCGGACCACCAGGTCCTCGGCGCTGCGGCCGGCCCGCCGGACCTGCGTGTTGAGCCACCCCTCCCAGATGGTGCGGTCGTCGGGATCGGCCCAGTCGAACCCCCGGTCGTCCAGCTCGTCGTCCAGCCCCTCGCGGTGGAAGGGGCCGTAGCAGTTCTCGGCCTCGGAGCTCTGGTGGAACAGCTCGAAGTCCACCAGCCGCGGCTTGACGCACACCCCGAGGAAGAACTCGCTGCGGCCGAACGCGTCCTTGCCGCGGGTCACCCGCGCGTCGACGAGGCGCAGGCGGGCGCGCACGTCCCCGTGGAAGAACCGCATCGCGACCTCGAAGGACTCGCGGCTGGTGACCAGCGAGTCCTCGCCTCCGTGGCACTTGTGGACGAAGGTCCGCGGCGCACCGGGGACCTGCGCGTACGCCTGCTTCACCAGGCCGTCGCTGCGGTTGTAGCGGGGGCCGTACTCCCCCGGCACGGAGGCCAGGCGGTTGAGCAGGCTGGCCGCACCGTTGCCGTAGGACCGGTAGTTCGTCCCCACCACGGTGAGCAGCCGCCGCGGGTCGAAGTGCTCGCCGAAGGTCTGGAACGACCAGGCCCTCGGGTCCCCGGACCGGGCGGCCGGTCCGTCCGGCGCGAACGCCTCCAGCTCCTCGGCCGCGCCGAGACCGCCGAGCTGGTCGAGGACCTGGAAGGAGATGCCCTGGTGCGGCGTCCCGAGGGTGACGATCTTGTTGATGTGGTCCTCGGCGGCCCGCGGGTTGCCGTCCTTGAGCGCGGGATAGTCCACCTGGACGGCGTGGCGGACGATCAGCCCGCCCATCGAGTGCGCGATGACGTCGACCTTGGGCACCGGCTGCTGCCGGTGCGCGGCCAGCGCGCGGATGAAGTCGATCAGCCGCACGAGCTCTGAGCCGTAGGTCGAGAAGGACCGGTCCTCGAAGTCGTAGTAGCGGAACACCCAGATGGTGTTCGCCACCGACCGCGTGGACCGGACCACGTCGAGCGCCATCGCCGCGTCGGCCACCAGCCGTCCCTCGAAGAACGAGCGCAGGCCGGCCAGCTCGTCCGGCAGCCGCTCCGGAGCCGCCTGCCGGTGGGCGTGGTAGCTGACGATGTTGGTGGCGTCCTGGTAGTTCCAGTCCGACTTCAGCAGGCGGAGGACCAGGCCCTCGTAGATGAAGTTCTCGCCGCGCTTGTGCGGGTAGACGGTGCCGTCGTTGAAGCCCTGGTAGGCCACCCGCCGCTCGTCGGCGGTGCCGAGGCCGCCGAAGCCACGGATGAGGATGAGCGGGCGCGCCGCGTGCAGGTCGACGGACTGGTCGTCCATGGCCACCTCGCTCGAGGCAGGGCTGCCACCCGGTCGGGCGGCGCGGACGATGATCGGTCGGGGTCGTCACCCCGCCGTCACGCCGGCGTCAACGCAGCGGCCGGCCATGGCGGTGCCGTGACGAGGTCGTGACAGCCGGAGCCGACGATCGGCACATGGCTACCGTCGACGAACGCGGTCCAGGTGGGGAGAGCGCGAGGGAGCGGGCGGTCCGGGAACACGCGTCCCTCCTCCAGGACGCGGCCCACCTGAGCATCGTGGGCGCCGTCCTGCTCACCGGCTTCGCCCTGGTGAAGAGCTACGCGGTGGGCCACTTCTCGCTCACGACCGGAGCGGCGCTGCTGACCACGGCCCCGCTGACGGTCCTGCTGGGCAGCCTGATGTCCTACGCCTACTGGATCCTGCCGCTGGCCGCGCTCGCCCTCCTGTACGGCGCCGTCCGGGCCCGGCGGAGGATCGGGGCCTGGACCTGGGAGGGGGCCGCGCTGCTGGGCCTGGCGGCCCTCTCGGCCCTGCTCTCGCCGGTCCGGTCCCTGCTCACCTGCGGGCTGGCCTTCCTGGTCTTCCTGCTCGTCGCCCGGGGGCCCCGCGCCGCGGCGGAGGCCACGGGTGCCGACGCGCCGGACCACCGGTCGCGGTGGCGGAGCCGCTGGGCCTCCCTCACCAGCTCCCCGCTCTTCCGCACACCGGTCTTCTTCGTCGTCGCGGTGCTGTGGGTGGTGCTCGGCTCGCTGACCCGGCCGTGGACGCCGGTCGAACTGGTCGCCTTCCAGGAGGGCGCGGAGCAGCGCCTCGTCGTCGGCAACGTGCTCAGTGCCGACGGCGAGTGGACGACGGTCATGCGGGCCGGCGACCGCGGCCTGAACCGCATCCGGTCGGAGGACGTCGTGAGTCGCCGGCTCTGCCACCTCGTCGGTGCCCAGGCGGCGGGGCAGGCACCGCTGCTGTGGGAGCTCCAGGACCGGCCCTACCGGTCGCCGAACCGCAGCTGCCGGAAGCTCGCGGACCAGCAGTCGGACGTGCAGGTGACGGCGGGGTCCTTCCCCGGTTGAGGACTCCCCGGCCGGGCCCGGGCGGGGTCAGCCGGTCCGCGTCCGGGCCAGGCTCGACCCCGTGTCGGCCCGCCTCGTGACGCGGCGGTGACGCGACGGTGGCGCCGGCTCGTGATGGTGGATCGTGCCCCTGCCGTGAGGGCGGTTCCCTGGTGAGGCGGAGATGACCAAGCTCGAGTCTGCGAGGACCAACGCCCTGTCCGGCCCCTTCGGCACCCCGGACGGGTCTCGTGCCGACATCGAGGACATCCAGCGCGACTTCATCGACCTCGACGACCGGCCGGCCTTCGGGGGTGTCGCCACGCGAGCCGACGACGCCAAGGTGCGGGTCATCGTCGGCCGGATGGGCGCCGGGAAGACCGTCTACATGCGGCGCCTGTTCTCGTTCCAGACCGCCAGCAACTCGGTGTACGCCGACAACCCCCAGCAGGCCCTGCCGCAGACCGACGTCATCGTGCGGGCGTGCCAGTGGTTCCCCAAGGAGATCCTCAGCGAGAAGTGGTCGCAGATCTGGCACCGCGCGATCCTGCGCAGCCTCACCACGCACCTGCTCGAGTCCCGGGAGCTGCGCGGCAGCGTCGAATCCGAGGAGGCCGCACGCATCCGCGCGGACTACGGCGATCTGCTGGGGCGGTTCCGGAAACCGCGATCCATCTACAGCGAGCTGCGCGACATCATCAACAGCCACAACTCGGCCATCGACCTCATGCGCTACCTGGAGCAGTCGGACTGGGACGACCTCGAGTACGACCTCGCCGGGCTGCTCCACGACACCAAGCCCGTCTTCTTCTACCTGGACGCGATCGACGACAACCTCAACAGCGCACCCTTCTACTGGCTCCGCTGCCAGGAGGGGCTTTTCTTCCAGGTCATGCAGCTGCTGCGCGACGGGAAGTTCGGCTCCCGGTTGCACGTCGTCGTGTGCATCCGCGACCTCGTCCTCAGTTCCATCAACCGCAGCGAGAACGCGCCGAAGTACTACAACGAGCCGCACATCCGGGTGCTCGACTGGTCCAAGGACGCCATCGAGTTCCTGCTGCGCCAGAAGATCGAGCGCCTGCCTCCCGAGTACCTGATGGCCCCCGCCCTGCCCCGCGGACCGGAGGCGTGGCTGGGCTGCCCCTGGGTGCACAACGAGGCCCGTGGCGTGACCGAGGACGTCCTGGAGTACCTGATCCGCCACACCCGCCTCATCCCCCGCGACGTCATCTCGCTGGGCAACGACCTCTGTCGGGCGGTCCTCCGGCAGAAGGAACTCGGGAACACCGAGGTCCCGAACGAGGTGATGCGACGTGTGGTCTCCCACGCCGCCAAGCGGTTCGGCGACTCCCAGCTGGCCCAGTGCGCGAACCAGATCGCTGCCGACCTCATGCCGAGGAACGCTGCACAGAAGGGGTACTCGGAGTTCTACACGTCCAACCAGGAGTACGCGACGTCCCTCCGCGAGCAGCTCAAGGACGTCATCCGGGCCGTGGGTGTCGATCGATTCGACCGGGCCAGTCTGAACACGCTCGAGGAACTGTCCGGTGAGGTCTTCGAGCACAGCACGCACGTGCCCTCGGTCCTGTGGCAGAACGGGCTGCTCGGGCTGGTCCGCGACGGACGCAGCCACTTCTACTCGGTCTCCGACATGAGTCAGCTGACCATCCCGCCCGACGCGGACGAGTACGTGCTCCATCCGTGCGTCATCGACGCCGTCCCGAGCGTCAAGCCGGTCGGCGCCGCGATCGTCTACCCCTACGACCGGGACTGACGATGACCACGAGCGCGGTGGGCCGCCGGTCGTTCGACACCTGGTACGACCTGAAGCGGGATCTCATCCCGCACCTCTTCGACGGCGGCCCCTTCCAGTCGGGCCGGTACCTGTTCCGTGGGTGCGGCGACGCCGGCTGGAGCCTGACCTCGTCGTTCGACCGGAGGTTCCACTTCCTCCCCGGTGACCAACGGGTCGTCCTGTGGACCGCACTGCTCGGCGCGTTCCGGGAGACGTGCGCCGAGCACGGCGTCGCACCCGAGATCCTCGGTGACGACCGGGCGCTGCTGGCGTTCGGCCAGCACCACGGCCTCCCCACCCGGTTGCTGGACTGGTCACTGAGTCCCTACGTGGCCTCCTTCTTCGCCTTCCGCCAGGCGCTGGACACGCCTGGGGCGACCGGGCAGGTGGCCCTGTGGGTGCTCGACACCCGGTCCAGCGCGTGGTCGGCGGAGATGGGGGTGGAGCTGATCGCCCCGCTGACCGGCGGCAACTCCCGGCTGCGCAACCAGTCGGGTCGCTTCACCTACGCCCGCACACCGCACCTGACGCTGGAGGACTACGTCACGCACCTCGGCTTCGCCGACGGTGCGCTCACCCAGTTCAGCCTCCCGCGGGCCGAGGCCGTACGGGCCCTGCCCGACCTGGACGCCATGGGCGCGAACGCCGCGAACCTCTTCCCCGACTGGAGCGGGCTCGCCGAGGGCGTGACCCTGCGCATGCAGCTGCAGGCCTCGACGGCATCCGCGCCGTCCACCCGTTGAGGCCGCCCCCGGGAGCCCCGGCCTGCTCAGCGCGTGGCGGCGACCCAGGCGGCGGCGGTGACGACGCGGGCGATGTCCGCGGCGTACCCGGCGTCGATCGTCGCGTCCGTCGGCAGGTGGTACTCGGGGTTCATCTCCTCCGGGGGCGCTCCCGGACCGGGGCCGGCGAACAGGTCCTCCGACACCAGCACCGCGGCGTGGCCCTGCTCGTGGAAGCTCGAGTGGTCGCTGCGCCGCTCGGCCTCGTCCCACTCCCCCGTCGCCGGGTAGACCTGCGCCGGGCGCAGGGCCGGCGACACCACCGGTTGCAGCCCGGCGACGAGGCGGGCCAGCTCCAGCGAGCGCGCCTGCACGCCGGGCGCGGGGGTGAAGCCGGCGTGCACCTCGAACGTCCGGGCGGGCAGCCGGTCGTAGCCGATCATGTCCATCTGGAGGACCGCGGCCAGCGGTTCACCCGGCCCCGCCCGGTCGCGGGCGTAGGCGCGGCTGCCCACGAGCCCGTGCTCCTCGGCGTTGAACAGGACGAAGCGGACGGTGCGGCGGGGCGGGGCCAAGGTGTCGTCCAGCGCCGCGATCGCCTCGACGGCGGCCAGCACCCCGGCGATTCCGCTCGCGTCGTCGTCCGCGCCGGGAGCCGGGTCCCGGCCGGCCCGGTACCCGGGCAGGCGGGCCGCCGTGGAGTCCAGGTGGGCGGTGACGAGGACGACGCCGTCCAGGTCACGCCCGGGCAGCTCGGCCTCCACGTTCTCGAGGTCGCGGCCCTCGTGCCGGAACCGGTGCCGGCGGACGGTCAGCCGCCCGCCGCCGATGCGGTCCAGGTCGGCGACGAGCGTGCTGACGGCGACGGCGTTGTCCGGATGGTGGATGTGCCGGCTGCGGATGACGCCGCCGTCCCCGACCGCCGACGCCACCCCCGCGTACCGCTCGACGTGGCCGGCGAGCAGCCGGTCCTGGACCCGTGCCCCGAGGACCTCCTGCTCCGCGCCGGTGAGCGCGGCCGCCCCGACCGGATCGGCCACGAGGGCCGGCAGGACCGCCTCTGCCGGTGCCAGCAGCGCGGGCGACGGGACCAGCTTGAGGTTGTGCCCGTGCCGGGCGTCGGCGAAGTGCAGCCCCTCCACCGAGGCGCCGGCCGGGACTGCGACGAACAGCCCCTCGCCCGTGGAGGCGAGCACGCCGCGCGCCGGCGGTCCCGCGCCGAGGAACGCCGCCGCGTTGCCCTCGGCGGCGAGGAACCCGGTGCGCACCTGCCGGTCGTCGCGCAGCAGGTAGAGGTCGGTCGTCAGGGGCTCGTCGGCGGCGCCGAGCCGGTCGACCCAGAAGCCCAGGTCGTCGAGCTGCGCGGCGGTCGCCACCGTCGTGACCGCGTAGACGGTGGTGCCGCCCTCCCCCGTCACGTGCGCGGGCAGCACGCGCAGGTCCCGCAGCATCTGCCGCCAGTCCCCGTCGGCCGCCGCCGGCGGCACCGTGACGCGGACGTAGCGCAGCGGCGACTCCTGCTCCAGCAGCGGCAGGGCCAGCAGGGGGTGCGGCGCGACGGTCAGGCCGGCGCGGAGCGCGGACGCACGCTCGCCGGGGTCCTCCCCGACGAAGAGCGCCCGCGAGGACCCCGCGGCGGCGGCCGCCTGCTCGAAGGCCGCCGGCCCGTCCTTCCGGCCGTGCCGCACCAGGGCGCGGTCGAACCGGTCGGCCAGGCCCGCGGCGGCGAGTGCCCGGTCCACCTCGTCCGGGGCCACCGGGCCCGGGTCGGAGAGGATGCCCAGGCGCGCGCCGCGGTCCCGGAGCTCGGTCAGCACGGAGTCGACGAAGGAGTAGGGGGTCAACCGGTCGATCCGGTCGCCGGCGCCCGAGAGCGTCACCGAGGCGAGCGTGTCGCCGATGTCGAAGAGGACCGCCGTCCCGTCCAGCTCGCCCATGCCCGCTCCCCACCTGGTGCCCGAACCGCGTGCACCGTAGGGAGGGCCCCGTCACCGGCCTGTCACGCACTAGGCGCGCCCTAGGCTCGGGCCGTGGAGGTCTGGTTCAACCCGTCCTGTTCCAAGTGCCGCGCCGCGCGCGACCAGCTCGAGGAGGCCGGCGTCGAGTACACGCTGCGCCGGTACCTGGACCGGCCGCCGAGCGAGGCGGAGCTGCGCGCCGCGCTGACCGGCCTCGGACTCCAGCCCTGGGACATCACCCGGATGTCCGAGCCGCTGGCCCGCGAGCTGGGGCTGCCGGACGCCCCCCGGGACGCCGACGCCTGGATCCGCGTCCTGGTCGAGCACCCGCGGCTCATCCAGCGACCGATCGTGCTGACCGACGACGGCCGCGCCTGGGTCGCCCGCGACGACCAGACGCTCACCGAGGTGCTCGCGGCCGCCCGCCGCCCCTGACCGCTCACCCCGCGTCGGCCCAGGACCGGACGACCGCGACGTCGAGCGGGAAGTCGACCGGGAAGTCGCCGAACAGCAGCCGGCCGGCCGTGGCCGCGGCGTGCCGCACCTCCTCGGCGACGTCCGCGGCCAGGTGCTCGGGGGTGTGGACGACGACCTCGTCGTGGAGGAAGAAGACCAGGTGCGGCCGCTCCGCCAGCGATCCGCTCGCGTGAAGGCGCCAGAGCCGGTTGCGGAGATCGGCCAGCCAGCACAGCGCCCACTCGGCGCCGGTCCCCTGGACGACGAAGTTGCGGGTGAACCGGCCCCAGGCGCGCCGCCGCCGGTCCCGCTCCTCCCGCGGGTCCGCCTCGTCCGGCGGGTCGCCGAGTCCGGCCGGCCGCTGCGCCCAGCCGCCGGTCGGTGCCGGGGACCCCCGGCCGAGCAGGGTGTGCACGACCTCGCCGCGCTCGCCGGCACGGGCGGCCTCCTCGACCAGCCCGATGGCCCGCGGGTAGCGGCGGGCCAGCCGCGGCATCATCCGCCCGCTCTCCCCGCGGGTGCCGCCGTACATGGCGCCGAGCATCCCGACCTTCGCCTCGGCCCGGGTCGCGACCGCACCGCCGGCCACCATCCCCTGGTAGAGGTCCGTGGACCGCGCCGCCTGCGCCATCGCCGTGTCCCCGCTCATGCCGGCGAGCACCCGCGGCTCCAGCTGGGCGACGTCGGCGACCACGAACCGCCAGCCGTCGTCGGCGACCGCCGCGGGGCGCACCTGGGTCGGGACCGACAGGGCGCCGCCGCCGGTCGCCGCCCACCGCCCGGTGACCACGCCCCCGGGGAGAAACGACGAGCGGAACCGGCCGTCGCGCACCCAGGTCTCCAGCCAGGTCCAGCCGTTGGCCTGCAGCAGCCGTGACAGCTTCTTGTACTCCAGCAGCGGCGGGACGGCGGGGTGGTCGACCTGCTCCAGGCTCCACGACCGGGTGTCGGTCACCGGCAGCCCCGCCGCCTGCAGCGCCCGCAGCAGCACGCTCGGTGAGTCGGGGTTGAGGTCGGCGGCCCCGAGGGCCGCCCGCACCTCCCCCGCCAGCCGCTCGAGCACCGCCGGCCGCCGGCCGGCTCCCGCCCGCGGTCCGAGCAGCTCGGTCAGCAGCCGCTCGTGGACGTCGGCCCGCCAGGGCAACCCGGCGTGCGTCATCTCCGCGGCCACCAGCGCGCCGGACGACTCGGCCGCCAGGAGCAGGCCGAGGCGCGCCTGCTCCGGAGAGGCGGCGACGGCGGCCTGCTGGCGCTCGTCCTCGGCGACGGGGTCGAGCCGGTCGGCGGGGTCGTCGAGCGGGAAGAGCGCGGAGTCCGCCGCGGTCACCGGCTCCAGCGCGTCCCATCCCGGGGTGTCGTCGGCGGCCAGCAGGGCCTGGTCGACGAACGGCGTCCGCCGGAGGACGGCGTGGGCGAGTCTCAGGTCGGTGCAGCGCTCGACCCGGACGCCGGCCTCCAGGAGCGCCGGGTACCAGCGCGTGGTGTCGTCCCACACCCAGCGGACCGCCGGGCCCGCCTCCCGTGTCCGGACGTACGCGGCCAGCTCCTCGGCCGGGAGCCGGCGCACCTCGGTCGCCGTCCCGTCGTCGGCGTGCTCGCGCACCTCCACGGCCGCTCCACGGCGCCGGAGGAGGACACGGGTCACCCGTGCAGTGTCGTCGAGGTCGCCGACAGGACGACGTCGCTAGCGGCCGAGCAGCCCGCGCAGGCGGCGGACCGGCAGCTGGACCGACCACCGGGCCACCCGCCACGGCACGCCGGCCGCGGCGCGGGCCAGGCGCGCGCCCAGGTGCAGCAGGTCGGCGTACTCCGCCGGCCGGGGAGCCGCAGGCGCGGGACGAGGAGCGGAGACGGGCGGCGGGTCGGGCGGCCGCCGGTCGGGGACGAGCAGGTCGACCGCCGTGCGGCGGCGGGGGCCCCGCAGCGAGTCGAACGACGGGATGGGGGGCGCGAGCGGCGACTCCGTCTCGGCCGGCCGGGGCTCCGTGCCCGTCACCGGCGACGGACTCGGGTGCGGCTCGGGGACGACGAGCCGGATCGCCGCGATCAGGCCGGTGCCCAGCCCGGGGACCGCGGCCAGCTCCCGCCGGGTGAGCGCCGCGAGGTCGTCGACGCGGGTGACGCCGGCGCGGGTCAGCGCGGTCACCGCCCGTCCCGGCAGGCCCAGGTCGGCGATCGTCCGCGCAGGGGCGGGCCCCGTCGACCTGGTCGGCATGGCATCCGACCCTAGTGCCGCCGCCCGGCCGGCGATCGCCCGAGCCGGGCGGCCCGCCCCGGACGGACGCCACGCCAAGCCGTTCCGGCGTGTCGTGTGACGCACCGGACACGGGAACCGGCGCGTTCAGCGACGACCAGCCCATTCCCGATCCGCGTGTCGAGTGTGACCGGCGACACGGCGACAGTCGACATGACCGGTCGTAGCGTTTTGGCTGCGCTCAGCAAACAAGTGAGCGTGGCGCCGGTCCGCCAAACCCTGCCCACCGGCTGTCCTCCGAAGAACTCCGGGCAGGGGTGGGGGACCCACGTCCACGGCGCGCCGCGCGCGCCTCGGGGTGAAGCCGCGCACCGCGGCCGGGCACCGATCGTCCGAACCCGACAGCTCACCTCGCCGGCGGCGATCGGAGATCACCCATGCCCAAGCACCGCGCGCCTCGCTATGTCCGCACCAAGAAGGTCCTCTCCCGCGCCCCCGTCGCCGCCGGCGCCACCGTCGTCGGGATCGGCGTCCTGAGCTCCCCGGCCCACGCCGGCTCCACCCACGACTGGACCGGCGTCGCCGAGTGCGAGTCGGGCGGGAACTGGGGCATCAACACCGGCAACGGCTACTACGGCGGCCTGCAGTTCAGCCCGGCCACCTGGGCGGGCTTCGGGGGCACCGACCTCGCCCCCCGCGCCGACCTCGCGACCCCCGCCCAGCAGATCGAGATCGCCGAGAAGGTGCTCGCCGGTCAGGGCATCGGCGCGTGGCCGACCTGCGGCAAGCTCCTGGCCGACGGCACCACCGCGGCCGCCGCGGCGCCGGCACCGGCTCCGGCCGCCGCGCCGGCACCGGCTCCGGCCGCCGCCCCGGCGCCTGCTGCCGAGCAGCCGGCCACTCCCTCGCCGGCGGCCCCGTCCGAGGCCGACTACACGGTCGAGCGCGGCGACACGGTGGCCGAGATCGCCGCCGCCTCCGGGCAGTCGTGGCGCGCGCTCTACGAGCGCAACGTCGCCGTCATCGGCAGCAACCCCAACCTCATCTTCCCGGGCCAGGTGCTGCTGACCGCCGGGTCGGCCCCGGTCGCGGCCGCTCCGGGGGGCACCCTGGGGGCGTCCGCACCGGCCGCCGAGATCACCCCGGCCGTCGCGGCGACCCCCCTCGAGGCCGCGCCGGCCCCCGTCGTGGAGGCCGCGCCGGCCCCCGTCGTCGAGGCCGCGCCGGCTCCCGCACCGGCCGCCGCGGTCGCGGAGATCACCAACAGCGCCGGAGGCGTGCGGCCGGAGGCCCAGGCCGCCGCCGACGTCGTCGTCGCCAACGTCCCCGGTGCCGCCGGCATCACCATCGGCGGCACCCGCGCCAGCGCCGTCGACCCGCACGGCCACCCGTCCGGGCTGGCGCTGGACTACATGGTCGGCTCCGACACCGCCCTGGGCGACGCCATCACCGAGTACCACATCGCCCACTGGGACGACCTCGGCGTGGAGTACGTCATCTGGCAGCAGCGGATCCTCACCTCGCCGACCGGCGTCTGGAAGCTGATGTCCGACCGCGGCAGCGCGACGGCGAACCACATGGACCACCCGCACGTGAACTACCAGGGCTGAGCCCCCGGCAGCTCCGCGAGCTGCGCCCGAGCGCCCCCCACCTCCCCCGGGGTGGGGGGCGCTCTGGCGTCCGTGCGGGTCAGAGGTGGGCGAGGTGGACGCCGTCGATCGACCAGATCGCCGACGTGTCGCCGTGGTGACGGCCCGCAGCTCCCGGAAGCACTCGCTCAGGGCCCGCTCGTACGGCAGCTGCGGCGCCAGGAAGACGTTTCAGCTCTCCACCACGGCCAGCTGCTCGGCGAGCGGGATGTCGAAGCAGTCGACCGGCGCGGACCGGTGCGCCAGCAGCTCCCGCAGCTCGCCGGGCCCAGGGCGGTGCTGGTGCGCTCGTCCCGGTGCACGCGGCCGACCAGCGCGATCTGGACCGCGGGGAAGGCGTCGGTCAGGGCGTCGAGCACCAGCCGCCACGAGCCGGGCGACGGGTACAGCGACGGATCGCTCGACCCGGCCGGCACCACCGCGATCCGGCTCTCCACCTCGCGGTCGGACGCCAGCCGGTCGGAGGCGGCCCGCCGCGCCGAGGACGGCAGCTCGAGGCGCAGCTGAGCTCGTACTGCACCGGCTGGTGGCGCCGGGTGTCGTCGAGGACCCAGTCCCAGTCGCGGGGCACGTCCCGCATCCGCCGCGCCGAGTCCGCGCACGGTTCCAGGAACGGGTGGTCGACCGGGTGGACGGCGGCGAGGAAGGGGCAGAAGCCGGCCAGCTCCGTGGCGGTCGCGGCGTTCAGGACGACGGAGACCTCGCGGCCCGGCACCGCCGACGCGTGGCCGTGGCAGTAGTGCAGCGCCTCGACCGCGTGGCCCACCTGCTGGGCGTAGAAGAAGTTCACCAGCACCCGCTCGGCCGCCACGGATCGATCCTCCGACCGGGAGCAACCGACTTCCGCCGCGGAGGAGCGGAGGCCGCCGACCTCAGGCCAGGGTGAGCGGCGGCACCCGGCCCAGGACCGGGGTCAGGTCGGTGCCCAGCTGCCCGGTGAAGACGTCCACGAAGTCCAGCTTCCGCGCGCTCCACGCCAGTGGCCGGCTGCAGGTGCAGGGTGAGTGCCGAGCCGCGATCGCGGCCTCGCGGGCCACGATCGCGTCCCGGACGTCGTCCCTCGCGAGGACCCGGACGCGCGGCACGGCGACCGGGCTGCCGGAGGGCACCGTCCACTCGACGCACGCGAACAGGTCGACCGTCGACGGCCGCCACGGGAAGGACGCCGGTGCGCTGAGCAGATCCTCCCGCGTGACCTGACCGTCCGCGGCCGGATCGACGACGTACCAGTACGGCACCGCGTCGTACCGGTCGATGACCTCGTAGTGACGGGCCTTCACCTGCGCGGTGAGGACCGGGCGCCCGGTACCCGCCCCGATCGCCGAGAGCAGGGCGCTCACCCCCCGGCTCGGCGGGACCGACGTCGCCCACGCCGAGCCCGCGACGACGGGCGCGGAGAGCCACAGGTCGACGTCGCTGTACGAGGCCCTGCTGTAGCCGGCCGCGGCTCGCGTCGCGACCCATGCGGACGTGCCGACGAGCTGGCCCGTGCGGCAGGCGTTGGCGCGGTCCCAGGTGGCCCCGGAGCTCTGCGGGGAGTAGGTGAGCGCCGCGGCGACCAGCAGCTCGCTGTACTCGCCGAGGATCGAGCCGTTCTGGGCGACGGGCCACGTCGCGGCGGGAGCCACCGGCGCCCCCTGGAACGCGTCGAGGGTGCGCGCGTACTGCGCCAGGTACTGCTCGGCAGTCGGCATCGTGGGCTGCTCCTCATCGGCGGGGTCGGACGTCGTCTGCATCGGCACGCGGGGCTGCCAACCGAAGCGGCGCGCCGTCCATTCGCCTGGTCGGGGGAACGGAGGCCGTGGCGCGCAGGCGGACCTCGCGTCGGTGACGCGCGGGTGACGGGGGCCGCGCTACACCTCCCGGAACCGTCGGAGGGGGCGCTCCACCATGACCGACACCGCGGACGCGTCGACGGGAGCGGCCGAGCGGTTCCGCGCGGCGGCGGGGCTCGCCTTCGAGGACGCCCGGCTCCGCAGGTTCCGCTACCACCTGCGCCGGCTGAGCCTGGCCGGCCTCACGGACGCCGACGAGCGCGACCTCCGTGAGCTCGGACGCGCCGCGTTCCAGGACCTGGACGTGGCCGAGCCGGTGGCCCGGATCAGGCAGCGGCCCGACGCCGGCCCGCTGGCGTCCGCCATCGCCGACCTCCTCGCGACGGCGGGGACCGGCGTGGGGGGACCCGTTCCGCCGAGCACCGTCCTGCTGGGCGCGGTGCTCGGGGCCTACACCGCGCTGAGTCTCGCCCGTGAGGCCGACCGGCCCGCCGCCGCGGTGTCCGGAGCGGTGAGCGGAGCGGTCGCGCTGACCGTCGGTTCCGTCGTCCTCGGCACCAACCGGGACGCCTGGCCGGAGTACTCGTCGCCGGACTGACCGTCTGCGAGGCGCCGCCACCCGGCACCGCGGGGGCTAGGGTCGGTGGTGACGCCAGCTCGGCGCCCAGCCCCTCCGCTTCCGGAGGGAGATCGGCGGTCCCTGGTGGGACCCACCCCGACGCCCACGACCGCCCGCCGGCTGCACACCGCCGCGCGGGGCGCCCCCGCCACGTCCCGCGCTCCGGCCGCGAGGCAGTCATGACGAGGATCCGCGTCGCGCGGGTCTCTCGTCCGAACGCCCCTCCGGCCGACCAGCGGCCCCCGACGCCCGGAGGCCGCAGCGGTCCGTCGCTGCCCCTGCCGCTGGCGGTCGCGCCCCGAGGGGACCGCGCCGCCGGAGCGCAGGACGGGTCCGACGACGGCTCGCCGCCGGGGTGACACCCGGGAGGTCGGGACCCCGTCGGGGCCGGCGGGCGCGCGGGGATGCGTCGTCCGCAGGCCCTGGTGCGGGCCGCCGGCCGGAGCCGCCGGTCCGCAGGTGACCGCGACGTCGAGACGCGTCGACCGGATCCTGTCCACCGTCGTCGCCGCCGCCCCGCACGCGGCCGGACTCGCCGACGCCCTGGTGCGCACGTGCACCGCGGCGTTGCCGGTCACCGGCGCGGGGATGGCGCTGATGACCGAGGGCGGACCCGCCGGGACGCTGGCGGCGACCGACGATGCCGCCCGGGAGCTGGAGGAACTCCAGTTCACGCTCGGGGAGGGGCCCTGCGTCGACGCCTCCCGGAGCGGTCGACCGGTGCTCCAGCCCGACCTGACCCGCACCGCGCCGGCGCGGTGGCCGGCGTTCGCCGGTGGGGCCGAACTCGCGGGGCTGCGCGCCGTCTTCGCCTTCCCGCTCCGGGTCGGCGCCATCCGGCTCGGTGTGCTGGACCTCTACCGGGACAGCCCCGGGGGCCTGTCACCGGCCGAGCTCACCGACGCACTGGCCTTCGCCGATGCGGCCACGGTGCTGCTCCTGCACGCACAGTTCCTGGACGGCGGATCGGACCTCCCCCTCGGCCCGCTCCCGGCGCTCGACGACCGGGCGGAGGTCCACCAGGCGACGGGCGTCGTCTCCGTGCAGGAAGATGTCAGTCTGGCGGTGGCGCTGGTCCTGCTGCGCGCCCGGGCCTACGCCGAGCACCGTCCGATCGATGAGCTGGCCCGGGACGTCCTGCAGGGACGGGTCCGCCTCGGTCGGGACGACGACGGGTGACACCAGGACCTCGAGGGAACAGCAGGGGTGCCCGGCCGACCCGGGCGGGAGGGACCGATGGCCGGAGAACAGCGCCTCGTGCAGGTCTTCGTCGAGCTGGCGGACACGCTGGTCGACGAGTTCGACGTCGTCGACTTCCTGCAGGTGCTCACCGAGCGCTGCGTCGAACTGGTCGACACCGACGCCGCGGGTCTGATGCTCGACGACCAGCGCGGCACGCTGCAGGTGGTGGCGGCCACGCACGAGTCGGCGCGGCTGCTCGAGCTGTTCGAGCTGCAGAAGGCCGAGGGCCCGTGCCTGGAGTGCTTCGCGACCGGGCAGGCCATCGCCAACATCGACCTGTCGGACGCGGGGAACCGGTGGCCGCGGTTCGCCGCGGCCGCCCGCGACCTCGGGTTCGCCGTCTCGCACGCCCTGCCGCTGCGGCTGCGCCGCCAGGTCATCGGTGCGCTCAACCTGTTCACCGTCGAGCCGAAGCGGCTGAGCGACGACGACCTCGCCGTCGCCCGTGGCCTGGCCGACGTCGCCACCATCGGGCTGCTGCACGAGCGCGCCATCCACGACCAGGTGGTGCTCTCCGAGCAGCTGCAGGCCGCACTGCACAGCCGGATCCTCATCGAGCAGGCCAAGGGGGTCCTGTCGGCCCGCGCCGGCACGAGCGTCGACGAGGCGTTCCGCCTCCTGCGCACGCACGCCCGGCGGACCGGGCGGACCCTGACCGGCGTCGCGGACGCGGTCATCGCCGGCACCCTGGGCGTCGACGAGCTCGGCACCGACCGTTCGACCCCGTCCCGTCCGGCACGGTGACCCCGCGCACCGTCGTCCCGTGGCGCAACCACCCAGCGAGGTGGGTCCGGCCGTCCTAGGCTGACCACCAGGCCCGCACGCGCGGGCACTGCCCCGGACCCGGCAGTGGCACGTCCCACTGCTCCGGGGAGCGCACGGCATGGCACAACGGTCACGGCACGGCCTGCACCTCGTGACGGACGGCCCCCCGCCGGCCGCGGCCCCTCCCCCGGTGCCGATCAGGCACGCCCGTCGGTGCGCCTGCCTCAGCCTCCACCAGCGAACCGTCGTCCTCGGCGTCGGAGGCCGGCTCGACGCGGACACCGCCGGGCGGCTCCGGCTGTTCCTGTCGATGTTCACCGTGGACGGCGGCCCCGCGGAACTGGTTCTGGACCTCTCCGGCGTCCGCGCCGTCGACGAGGACGGGATGGAGCCGATCCACGAGGCCGACGAGGTGATGCGCCTGCGGCAGGCGACGCTCCGGCTGGCGGACCCGTCGTCGGCGGTCGCCCACTTCCTGGCCGACGCCCGCTGCGCCCGGAGGTTGGGCGGCGGTCCGGCGCCGGACGCCGTCGTCCCGGCCCCGGTCGACGGCCCGAGCGCGGGACGGGACTGACGTGACCGCTGCCCCCACCCTGCGCCCCGTCCGCGCCGGCCGGTCGGACTACGCCGAGTTGTCCTCGCGCATCCGTGCCGCCGGCCTGCTCGAGCGGCGCACCGGGTACTACGTCGCCAAGTACTCCCTCACCTGGCTCGTCTTCGCCGCGGGCTGGCTCGCCTTCGCGGTGATCGGGGCGAGCTGGTGGCAGCTGGTCACCGCGGCCGTGCTCGGCGTGCTGTCCACGCAGATCGCCTTCCTCGGGCACGACGCCGGCCACAAGCAGGTGGCCCGCACGAGACGCGGCAGCTACCTGCTCGGCCTGCTGCACGGCAACCTGGCGGTCGGGCTCAGCTTCGGGTGGTGGCTGGACAAGCACAACCGGCACCACGCCCACCCCAACCACGCCGAGCTCGACCCCGACGTCGCCCCGGCCGGGCCGCTGATCTTCTTCCCGGAGGACGGGGCCGGCCGGCGCGGGCTGTTCGGGTGGCTGACCCGGCACCAGGCGGTCGTCTTCTTCCCGCTCCTGCTGCTCGAGGGACTGAACCTGCACGTCGCGAGCCTGCAGGCACTGCGCAGCGGGACGATCCGCGCGCGGTGGCTGGAGACCGGGCTCCTGGCCGTGCACCTGGCCGCCTTCGTCGCCGCGCCGCTCCTGGTGCTGACGCCCTGGCAGGCGCTGGCCTTCATCGCGGTGCACCAGGCGGTGTTCGGCTTCTACATGGGCTGCTCGTTCGCGCCCAACCACAAGGGCATGCCGCCGCTCACGGAGGCCGAGGAGAAGGACTACCTGCGCCGTCAGGTGCTGACCGCCCGCAACGTGCGCGGCGGACGGTTCGTGGACCTCCTGCTCGGCGGGCTGAACTACCAGATCGAGCACCACCTCTTCCCGAGCATGCCGCGACCGAACCTGCGCCGGGCACGACCACTGGTCGCGGCGTTCTGCGCGGACCACGGGATCCGCTACGCCGAGACCGGACTGCTCGCCTCGTACGGGCTCGTCCTGGGGCACCTGCACACGGTGGGCGCCGAGGCCGGCCCCTGACCCGGTCCCGCCCCGCGCCCCCGCCGGTGCGCCCGCGGGCCCCGCCCCGGCGTCCGGCCGTCGTCGCCTTCGGTAGTTTCCCGATCAACAGGCCGTGTCGCGCTGCCACCCGGTGGCGCGGTGGCGGGAACTCCGGGTGAGGGAGAAGGTGGGTCGTGGCCGCCATCGATGCCGTGCTCGACGAGGCAGGACTGAAGAACGTTCGCGTCCGGGAGTTCGTCCACCGGTACGCCGAGCTCACCGGCGCCGACCGGATCGAGGTGGTCAACGCCTCCGATGACGCCCGCCTGGTGCAGGAGTCCCTGGACGCCGGCGAACTGCTCCCCGCGGGTGAGGGTCGCTACTACTCACGGAGCCACCCCAAGGACACCGCGCGCTCCGAGGAGCGCACCGTCGTCGCCACCAACAACCCCGCGGACAAGGGCGTCTACAACAACTGGCGCCCCGCGTCGGAGATGCGGCCGCTGCTCGAGGAGCGGATGCGCGGGGCGTCGGCGGGCAAGACGATGTACGTCGTCCCCTACCTGATGGCGCCGCCCGGCTCGCCGCTCGAGGCCTTCGCCGCCGGGGTCGAGCTGACCGACACCCGCACCGTCGTCCTGCACATGATCCGCATGGCCCGGGTCGGCGTGGACCACGTCAACGACCTCGCCGACCAGGACAGCTTCGTCCGCGCGGTGCACGTCACGGGTGACCTGGAGAACCTGGGCCAGGGCACCGCGGACGACCAGCGCTACTTCGTCACCGTCGCCGACGAGCGGACGATCCTGCACTACGGGTCCTCCTACGGCGGCAACGCGCTGCTGGGCAAGATCGCCCACGGCCTGCGCCAGGCCGCCTACGACGGGTGGGCGTCGGGCCAGTTCCTGGCCGAGCAGTTCATGCTCCTCGGGATCACCGACAAGCAGACCGGCCGCGCGTACCACATCTGCGGCGGCTTCCCCAGCGCGTCGGGGAAGACCAACCTCGCGATGATGCTGGCCCCCGACGCCCTCGGCGACCGCTACCAGGTGCACTTCTACGGCGACGACATCGCCTGGCTGCGGGTCGACCCCGAGGACGGGCGGGTCTACGCGATCAACCCCGAGTTCGGCGCCTTCGGGGTCGCCAAGGACACCAACGAGGTCACCAACCCGACCGCCGTCGAGGCCATCGCCGAGGGCACCGGCACCATCTTCACCAACGTCGCCTACAACGAGCAGACCCACGAGGTCTGGTGGGAGGGCAAGACGCCGCGGCCGCCGGCGGACCCCACCGGCTGGCGCGACTGGGCCGGGCAGCTGATCTCCGAGCGGCCGGCGGACGCGAAGGACGCCCCGTGGGCGCACCCGAACAGCCGCTTCACCACCACCCTGGCCAACGTGCCCAACATCGCGCCGGACTACGAGAACCCCAAGGGCGTCCCGGTCGACGGGATCATCTTCGGCGGCCGGACCCGCGACCGGGAGCCGCTGATCCGCGCGATCACCGACCTCGCCGAGGGCGTCTACGACGGCCTCACCCTCGGCGCGGAGGCGACCTTCGCCGCGGAGGGCACCGAGGGCGTCCTCCGCTACGACCCCATGTCGATGCGGCCGTTCATGTCCTACGCCGAGGGTCCCTACGCCGCGCACTGGCTGAAGGTCATCGGCGCCGCGACCGACCAGCCGATCTTCGCGCACGTGAACTGGTTCCAGCGCGACCCGGAGGACGGCCACTTCCTGTGGCCGGGATACCGGGACAACCTGCGCCCCCTGCTCTGGCTGATGCAGCTGCGCAACGGCGAGGTCACCGGCACCCGGACGCCGGTCGGCATCGTGCCGACCAAGGAGGAGCTCGAGCTCACCGGCGTCGACCTGCGCCCCGGCGACATGGACACGCTGCTCACCATCGACACCGAGCGCTGGCGCCAGGAGATGGCGCACCGCGAGGAGCACCTGTCGACGTTCGAGGGCGTGCCGGAGGAGATCTGGGCGGCGCACCGCCGCGTCGCGGCCGCGCTCGACGCCGAGACCTCCTGACCGCTCCGGGCCCCGCGACGCGTCGCGGCGTCCCGGGTGGGTAGTCAGCCGTCCCGCACCCGACGAAGGAGAACGGCATGGACATCGGTGGCCTCGGAGACAAGGCGAAGGACGCGCTCAACAGCGAGCAGGGCGAACAGCGCAGCGACCAGGCCCTGGACAAGGCCGAGCAGTTCGCCGACGACAAGACCGGCGGCAAGTTCGACCAGCAGTCGGACAAGGTCGGCGACCTGGCCGACCAGCGCATCGGCCAGGACGACGCCGGGCAGTCCGGCACCTGATCCGCACGGGCGGGCGGCGGGTGGCGCGACGTCACCCGCCGCTCGGCTCGCCGGTCCGGAGACCGACGTGGGCCGGGACCGTCCGCCCCCGCTGACACCATGGCGGGGTGCTGCTCGCCGACGTCCTCGCCACCTCGACCGCCGTCACGGCCACCCGGTCCCGCACGGCGAAGGCCGGAGCGATCGCGGAGCTGCTGCGCCGGGCCGAGCCGGCCGAGATCGAGCCGGTCACCGCGTGGCTGGCGGGTGAGCCGCGCCAGGGCCGGCTCGGCGTCGGCTGGCGCACCCTGTCCCGGCTGGCCGGCGCCCCCGCACCGGCGCCCACGCTGACCGTCGGCGCCGTCGACGACACCCTCACCGACCTGGCCGCGACGTCCGGGGCCGGCTCGGTGACCCGGCGGGAGGCCCTGGTCCGGGGCCTGCTGTCCGCCGCCACCGCCGACGAGCAGCAGTTCCTCCTCCGGCTGCTCACCGGTGAGCTCCGCCAGGGCGCGCTGGAGGGGGTCGTGCTCGACGCCGTCGCCGCGGCGGCCGGCGTGCCCGCGGCGGACGTCCGGCGCGCCTTCATGCTCTCCGGCCGGCTGCCGGAGACGGCCGCGACGGCGCTGCGCGGCGGGAGCGAGGCGCTGGCCGCGGTGCACCTGCAGGTCGGCCGCCCGGTGCAGCCGATGCTCGCCAGCCCCGGCTCCTCCCTGGACGCCGCGCTCGCCGACCTCGGCACCGACGTCACCGTGGAGTTCAAGCTCGACGGCGCCCGCATCCAGGTGCACCGGGACGGCGACGTCGTGCGGGTCTGGACCCGCACGCTGCGCGAGGTCACCGACGCCGTCCCCGAGCTGGTCGAGCGGGTCCGCGCCCTGCCGTGCGCCACCGCCGTCCTCGACGGGGAGACCCTCGCGCTGGACGACGACGGCCGGCCGCGCGCCTTCCAGGACACGATGAGCCGCTTCGGCAGCGACTCCGCCGACGCCGGCGTGCTGCTCAGCCCGTTCTTCTTCGACGTGCTGCACCTCGACGGTCGCGACCTCCTCGACGAGCCGCTGCACGTCCGCCTCGACGCGCTCGCCGGCCTGCTCGCCGACGACGCGCACGCCGCGCTCCGGATGCCCGGCGTCCGCAGCCCCAGCGCCGAGCAGGCGGCCGGCGTGCTGGACGACGCCCTGGGCGCCGGCCACGAGGGCGTCGTCGTCAAGGCGCTCGACGCGACCTACGCGGCGGGCCGCCGCGGCCGGGCCTGGCAGAAGGTGAAGCCGGTGCACACCCTCGACCTGGTCGTGATCGGCGCGGAGTGGGGGTACGGCCGGCGGTCGGGGCGGCTGTCGAACATCCACCTCGGCGCCCGGGACCCGGACGGCGGTCCGCCGGTCATGGTCGGCAAGACCTTCAAGGGGATGACCGACGAGCTGCTGGACTGGCAGACCCGCACCTTCCCCGAGCACGCCAGCGAGCACGCCGACTGGGGGGTGGTGCTGCGGCCGGAGCTGGTGGTGGAGATCGCCCTCGACGGGGCGCAGCGCAGCCCGCGCTACCCCGGCGGCGTCGCGCTGCGCTTCGCGCGGGTGCTGCGGTACCGGCCGGACAAGTCCGCCGCCGAGGCCGACACGATCGACACGATCCGCGGCCTGCTCGCCGGCGGGTGAGCCGACCGGCCGCCACCTGCCGCCGGTGACGCCGAGGTGACGCGGCCCCGGCTACGGTCCGCCGCCGGGGAGAGCCGCACCCGCTCCCCCACGGCCTGCCGACCCCCGGGAGAGCGCCATGCCGCTGGTCCTCGAGCCCGCGCCGCCCGAGGTCGCCGACGAGCTGCGGCGGCTGTCCGACGCCCTCGACCTCCTCGTCCCCGCCCGGCAGCTGGACCACAACCTGCTCATCGCGACGTGGAACATCCGCGCCTTCGGCGACCTGACGGAGAAGTGGCACGCCGAGGACGGCGACAGCCCGCGCCGCGACCTGGCCGCACTGTCGGCGATCGCGGAGGTCATCAGCCGCTTCGACGTGGTGGCGGTGCAGGAGGTCCGGGGCAACCTGCGCAGCCTGCGGCACGCCCTCAAGCTGCTCGGCCCGCACTGGGGGCTGATCCTCACCGACGTCACCAGGGGCTCCCAGGGCAACGACGAGCGCCTGGCCTTCGTCTTCGACACCCGGCGGGTCCGTCCGTCCGGGCTGGCCTGCGAGCTGGTGCTGCCCGAGGACGACGGTGCGCCGGCGGCGGGGCCGCCCGGCCTGCGCCAGTTCGCCCGCACCCCCTACGCGGTGAGCTTCCTCGCGGGGTCGACGACGTTCATCCTCGTCACCCTGCACGTCCGGTACGGGGACGCCCCGGCCGACCGGATCGGTGAGCTGAAGGCCATCGCCGAGTGGATGGCCGACTGGGCCCGCCGGGAGCGGCAGTGGGGGCACAACCTGCTGGCCCTGGGCGACTTCAACATCGACCGCCGCGGCGACGCGCTCTTCGAGGCGTTCACGTCGACCGGCCTGCGCCCACCCGACGAGCTCAACGACGTGCCCCGGACGATCTTCGACGACGCCGGGTCCGGCCACTTCTACGACCAGATCGCCTGGTTCACCGGCGCCCACGACGTGCCGCAGCTGACCCTGCGCTACACGGAGCGAGCCGGGATGTTCGACTTCGTGCCGTGGCTGCAGGCCGACGACACCCGCCAGCAGCTGTCCTGGCGGATCTCGGACCACTACCCGCTCTGGGTCGAGTTCGACCTCCGCTGAGCCGGGGCCGGCAGCCCTCGACGCGCGGGCGGCATCCGTGCTGGGCTGACCCCGCCACCGCCCCGGCGCCGGGAGGAGTCCCCATGCCCGTGCAGCTCAACCACACCATCGTCGCCGCCCGCGACCGGCACGCGTCGGCGGCCTTCCTCGCCGACCTCCTCGGCCTGGCCAGCCCGACGACGTACGGCCCCTTCGCGGTCGTCCAGCTCGACAACGACGTCTCCCTGGACTTCATGGAGGAGGCGGAGGTCCACCCGCGGCACTACGCCTTCCTCGTCAGCGAGGCGGAGTTCGACGAGGTCTTCGGGCGGATCCGGGCGCGGGGGCTGGACCACTGGGCCGACCCGTTCCAGCAGCGACCGGGCGAGATCAACACCAACGACGGGGGCCGCGGCGTCTACTGGCAGGACCCGGACGGGCACGTGCTGGAGATCATCACCCGGCCGTACGGCGGGTGACCTGACGGCCGGCGACGCAGGCGCCGCAGGCGCACCCGCGGGCGGCCCACCAGCCGTACCCGCCGGTGACGACGACGACCACCAGGACGGCGACGTAGCCCCACAGCCACGGGTCGCCGGTGTCCAACACCGCCCGGTGCCGGGCCAGCACGCCCAGCTGCAGCACGCCGAACACGGTGTAGACCGCCGCCGGCACCCGCAGGCGGAGCAGGTCGCGCTCGCGGATCACCAGCGCCGCACCGATGCCCAGCGCGATCAACCACGCGCCGATCACCTGCGCGCTCAGCGGCATCAGGTCCCACGGCCAGAACCGCGTGACGACCTCGGCCTCGTGGTGCACCGCGACGCCGCCGAGGAACAGGACCGCACCGGCCGCCGACAGCACCAGGCCCTGGGCGCCGAGCCAGCCGGCCAGCCAGCGCGGGAGCGGCCGGTGGGCCGGCCGTGCCCCGCTCCGGGCGTCCTGCTGCCCCGCGATGACCGACCGGCAGGCCAGCGGGACGACGAGGTAGACCAGCAGCCACACCCACGCCGCCAGCCGCCCGGTGGTCCCACCCTCGACCAGGTGCAGGCGGTGCGTGTGGATCAGCGTGGCGAGGAGGGTGAGCCAGGTGAAGATGGCGACCGTGAGGACGGGGACGCGGACCTCGTCCCACCTCCGCCGCCGCAGGGCCAGCAGCGACAGCACGGCTCCGGCCCCGTACGCCGCGCCCAGCCACGCCGCGGTCAGCTCCGTGTGGATGGGCCAGGCGAAGTCCTCGTGCGCGCTCGTGGTCCGGACCAGCAGTTGCAGGACGGCGAGCAGGGTGAGCCCCAGGAAGGCCCTCAGCAGCCAGCGGGTGCCGGGCCGGACCTCGTCGGGGGCGGCCTCCACCAGTGGCGCCGGGATGACCTCCTCCGTCCTCCGCTCGGGGAGGACGGGGGACGGTGCAGCCATGAGTTGCTCCTTCGGGACGAGCGGGACGTCGTCCTGCTCAGAGTGGCCGACGGAGCTTGTCAGGACATGACCAGAACTGCTCGACTTCCCCTGACCGTGGCAGGGGGTCAGATCTGACCATGCGATCCCTGGGGCCGGTCGCGTACGAGTTCGGAGACGCAGGCCCCCGCCCATCGTGACGTTCCTCGCCGACGTCCAGCGCTGCCTCGACGCGCCCGACGACGTCTCCCCCGACCCCGACACGCCGTCGCGGACCGGTTCCGGCGCGGTGACCGCGTCGTCGTCGCGGGTGCCGACGGGAAGGTCCTCCGGGTGAACCGCCGTCGCCGCTGACCCCGCCGGGGCGCATGCGGGGGGTAGCGTCGACGGCGACGAGAGGGGACCCCATCACCACACACCGCGGACGCTGCGCTGATGCTCACCTCGGGTGTCCCTGCCGGGGCGACGAGACGATCCACGAGGAACGGTCGCGCGCGATCACCGACGCGCGAGCCCGGTCGGACGAGCCGGTGGAGTGCCCCGAGTGCGGCTCGGCCACGACTCCGCTGGCCATCGTCACGTGGGGGAACTGCCGGGTCTGCCGGACGGCGCACACGAGGCTGACCGACCCGCTGCGCTGGTGAACCGCTAATGGGCCGCGCTCGACCGGAGCGCGGCCCCGCCCAGCTCGCGGAGGTCGGACACCGAGAGCACCCGCCACGTCGGGTACAGCTCGACGTCGGCGTCCTCGGTCAGGCCGTCCACGACCGTGATCCAGCCGGCCGGACCGAACCGGACGATCCGTCGCGGCAGTTCCACCCGTCCCGCCGGGACGTCGGTGTCCAGCAGGACGACGCGCCCCTCGTAGAGGTGTCGGTCGTTGACGGTGGTGATGTCCATGCGGGTCACCCTCCTTCGGCCGGGAGGAACCGGCACCGTCGGGCCCACGGCTCCTCCCTGTGAGTGTGATGCTCGCGGCGTGGGGTCCCCCTCACGGCCGTCGTGGACTACAGTGGTGACGGTCGCTGTCGTACCTCTGCTTCGTTCTCGAACGTCCGCAGTCGTCTCTGCCTGACGTTCCTCTCGGTCCTGCCGGTCGGTGCGGCGACCCCGGGCCCTCTCTCGTCGGCCCGGAGACCTCCAGCACGGAATGAGAACGACATGGCTCAGGGCACTGTGAAGTGGTTCAACGCGGAGAAGGGCTTCGGCTTCATCTCCCAGGACGGCGGCGGCGCCGACGTCTTCTGCCACTACTCGGCGATCACCGGTAGCGGCTACAAGTCCCTCGAGGAGGGGCAGCAGGTCGAGTTCGACGTCACGCAGGGCCAGAAGGGCCCGCAGGCGGAGAACGTCCGCCCCGTCTGATCCCGGACGCGGTACGACGGGGGCCACGGCGCACTGCGCCGTGGCCCCCGTTCGCGTCCGAGTGGCCGTCCCGGCCCGGCCGGTCGATGCTCGGGGTCGCGCGGTCCCCCGGCGCGTGCGCCACGGATGCGCCGAGGGCTTCCGGACGCCGGGGTATCGGAGTTAGGTAGGCCCCCGGCACGCCCTCACCGGCGTGCCGGAACACGGTCGGCGATGGGGGACCACATGCCCGACGAGCTTCCGCGGACACGACGATCGCCGCGTGCCCGGGCGGTGGAGCCGGTCGGGCAGTCGGCCCGATGACGGTCCGACGGCACGTCCCGGCGGGTGTCGCCGCGGGGCTCACCGTCGTGGCCCTGGTCGCGCTCCCGCAGCCGACCGAGCCCCCCGCCGAAGCGGGCGCGTCCCCGCCCGCGGCCCTCGTCGCCGCGCTCGCCCAGGACGCCGCGCGGCTCCCCGCCGTCCGCGACGTCGTGCCGCTGACCGCGCCGGCGGTCGAGCCGGCCCCGGTCCCCGCGGCGCCGCCCGCGCCCCCGCCGGCGCCCGTTCCCGATCCGGCGCCCGCTCCGGCCCCCGTCGCGGCCGCTGCGCCGGCCGCCAAGTCGGGGGCC